>DAOVAK010000025.1 GCA_030671095.1 Deltaproteobacteria bacterium
GCATGTTGAAAAGTCCGTGTGATCCCCATCTGAGCGACGCTGTGAGGCTTAAAACCGATCAGATCAAGGTCCTCAAATAATATCTGCCCCTTGCTAGGGTGGTAGAGACCGTTGATGCAGTTGAGAAGGCTCGTTTTTCCAGCACCATTTGGGCCTATTAGCGCGAGCAGATCTCCCTCGTAGGCCTGCATTGAAATGCCCTGTAGGATCTGAAACCCACCGATGAATAGATCAATACCGCTCAAACTGAGATGGACAGGATTATCCATACCACCTTCGCGTCCGCCGGTATTGTTTGACGTCTCGGTAACTTTTCTGAGATTCTCGTTCACCTTGTCCCAAATAAAATTCCTGAATGTCCTGGTGACTTTTCAGCCTCTCCGGGGCTCCGTCAAAGACAATACGCCCATTTTCAATGACGTACCCATAGTCGGCTATTTCCAGTGCGGCCAAGGCATTCTGCTCAACCAGAAATACTGTCACCTGTTGTTCGTTCCTGATAACCCTCACTAAATTCATAAGATCTTCAACAATGACTGGCGCCAATCCCAGAGACAACTCGTCCACCAATAGCAGTTGGGGAGCACACAGCAATGCAGTTGATATAGACAACATCTGGCGTTCACCCCCACTCAGGTAACCGCCCAGTCGATTCCTCACCCCTTTCAGAATGGGGAAATAATGGAAAATACGCTCAACCATTTCTTGCCTGCCGACCTTGCCTTCCCTCAGAGGTTCACATGCCTGTAAGTTCTCCTCCACGGTCAAGCTGTCGAAGACTTTATCCTGTTCCGGGACCAAGACGATCCCCTTCTTGGAGATGCTATCTGGTGGCTTGTTTTGGATCTGTTCTCCCCTGTATTCAACAAAACCTTCGGTGACTTTGGCATCATCCACACCCAAGAATCCAGATATGGCCCTCAGTGTGGTTGTCTTGCCAGCCCCGTTAGTTCCCAAAAGGGCAACGATTTGCTGGTCCATGACTCGAAGCGACACCCCCTGAACAGCTGTTGAGACGTTGTGGTAGACCACTTCCAACTTCTCAATTCTTAAAAGCGTGTCTTTCTTGGCTTCAGCCATTCACCTACCCCCCAGGGGCTTGTACCTAAAAGGCCAGAGAATGAAATAATCCCTGGCGCGACGCCAGATGCCCACAAGACCGGCAGGCTCCAGAACCAAAAAGATGATCATGACCAATCCGAAGCCGGCGTATTTTATGGCAAACATGTAGGTCGTGAGCCGAGCAGGAACGTGAAGGGCGTCCACGAGGCTGTCAATAATATAGGGCAGCAAGACCACAAAAATAGTACCGAAGACGGCCCCCAGAATCGAACCTAAACCCCCGATGATGATCATGGCGATATACTCAATGGTCATGAGGAGGGAGAATGCTTCCACAGAAACAAATCCACGAAAGTACGCGAAAAGGC
Source organism: Deltaproteobacteria bacterium (assembly GCA_030671095.1). The sequence continues at coordinate 1,431 of DAOVAK010000025.1, forward strand.
ATCCGCCAATGGACGTGAGCACTGAGCTTAGGACGAACGCGGAAAGCTTATACGCCGAGACCTTTATACCGAGGGCCTCGGCGGCCACATCTCGATCACGAATGGCCATCCAGGCCCTCCCTGTTCGGGAGCGGACCAGGTTGATGGCGAAAATGACCACCAGGATATCAATGATAAGCAAAAGAAAGTACCAGAGGCGCGGGTCTTCTATGATCAATGGGCCGAGTGATGGGGGGTCGATGACGACTCCTGTGGCATAACCCCTTGTGCTTTCGTATTCTGCCCCCAGATAGACCACGATAAAATGAAGGGCCAATGTGCTCAAGGCTAAATAGAGACCCTTCAACCTCAAAGACGGAAGACCAAAGATAATCCCGAGCATGGCTCCAACGAGCCCGGATGCGGGAAGGGTGACAAAGATAGGTGCTTTTAGCTCTTTGAAGAGTATGGCTGTCGTGAACGCCCCTGCAGCAATGAGACCTGCATGCCCAAGTGAGATCTGCCCGGCGTATCCTGTCAGCAACATCAGAGCTACCGCGCCAACTAGCGCCAGGAAGACTTGCGTGGCCAAATCTAAGAAAAATGGGGAAGCAAAAAAAGGAAAGACAGCCAAACCCACCATGAGCAAAACCAGACAGACCCAACGGCCACGGGTCTCGACCAGAGACAAATCTTCCGCATACGTGGTCTTGAAATATCCGCTTGCAAAGGCCATCCTAGACTCTATCCAGTTCCTCCTTGGTCCCAAAAAGACCCCAAGGCCTGATTAGCAGCATAGCAAGAAGGACAGCAAAAGGAGCCACCTCGCTCGCCTGAGGACTGATATAGTTGATGGCAAGGACTTCTGCTGCAGCGACCACGAATGCCCCTGGAATGACGCCGATCAGACTATCCAGACCTCCCACCAGGACTACAGGGAAAGCCTTTAGGCCAATCACAAACATGCTTGGATCCAAGCCGGAATCACAGGCCTGGATCATCCCCGCCAGCCCGCCACTGAATACAGCCATCCCCCACGAGAGGGCATAAAACTTGTGGAGCCCAAATCCCCTTTGGGCCGCCAAGAGAGGCTTTTCTCCCACAGCACGCATTTGGAGTCCCCAGCGGGTAAATTTGAAACAGAGAAACAGGCCCAAATAGAGGAAAACCGTACTGAGAACGGTCACAATCCCAAATGTGGACATGACTGCACCCTCTGCGATTTGATGCGATGCATTTTCCATGTCCAGGTGCTGAAGAGGGTGCCACAATTGCGTGGTCCATATGAGAGTGATTAACCCCCGCATAAGGATCCCAAGGGCAATGGTGACGAGCACTGCTGCAAAGACCGACTCTCCAGTCATGAATCTCATCAGGAAAAAGTAGATCGTGAACCCCAGGAGAAGGCTCAAAAGAAATGAGAGCAGAAATGAGGGGATTGGATCGGCTATTATCCCTATGCTTACGGTAAAAAGGAAATAGCCTCCTATGGTCATCATTTCGCCATGGGCAAGATTCAGGACCCGGCTCGCCCTGTAAATGAGCACATAGCCGCAACAGATCAGGCAGTATAGCGAGGCCAGGGTGATGATGTTTACATAAATTTGCATCGCCTGCGGTTCCTAAGAGGACGCGCTCTCCCGAGCGAGAGGATTCTTATTTACAAAATTTCGGTCAAAAGGGCTCCCCCATTGCGCCCACTGACGAGACGTGGGAAAGGACAGCCCTCTCCTATCCTGCAAACGCCTTACGTTTTAACCACTATTTGACCTTAAATGGCGTCCAATTTTTTACCATCAGGATGCCATTTTTCTTTGAATCCCATCTGTAGACCCTGTAATGGGTAACGGTTCGATAATGGTTGTCCATAGTCCATACGAGAGGGCCACCCTTGAGGCCTCGCGTGTCCACGTTGAGCCGATTCATGGCCGCACGAACCTTCTTAGGGGTCGGTGGCCAGGGGGTCTTGTTAAGGATATCCTCAAGGACCATGGCGGCAATCCAGCCTTCAGTCAGTTTGCTGTAAGGGAAGATGGTCTTCTCCTTTTTGCTGGCACCCCTAATTTTCCCGTGCACGATCGTATCATCGCTGAAAAAGGCGTTAGTCCCGAAGACATAAAAGCCGTCGTCCTTGATCCGCACCAGCTCATCTTCTGACATTATGTGTCCATAAGCCAGATACTTCCCCTTCCAGCCAAGTTTACGTAATGCCTCAAAGGTTCTCACCTGGGTAATCCAGGGGGCCCAAGAGTAGGCCCAATTCGCTCCAGCGTTCTTGATCTTGGTGGCAAATGGTGTGTAATCTGGAGTGGGAGGCGGGATCACCTCTTTGTCCACGGCTTGCATACCCATGGTCTTGGATAACTTCTCCGCATAATCTATCTCCGCACGCGAGACAGGTATGTTCATGGCTACCAACCCCAGTTTTACAGGTTCTCCCTTCGCCTCCTCTTTTATGAAGGATAGCGCCATGCGGCTGTCATACTCTGCACCATATGCCGTGGAACAAAACAGATTTGAATCTGCATTTGGAGGATAGACATCCTTAGGACAAACGCCCCCAGCAAAAAGAATGGGGACTTTGTTCCTTTTAGCCACCTGAATCACGGGGGCATAGGTGCTGGACAGACTAGAGAGCATAAGGAGGACGACCTTGTCCTGTGTGATTAACTTTTTGGCCTGCGCCGCTGCCTTGGAGGGTTGCGCAGCATTGTCCTCAAATACAATCTTCACAGGATGCCCATTTATCCCTCCTCTGGCATTCAGTTGTTTAAAATAGATATCCAAAGCATCCTTCATGGGCCCATATGTCCCTGACCCAGGCCCGGTTATGGCCATGGTGTTGCCAACCAGATAAGCATCCTTGGCAAAAACAGGCCCAAGGAAAAGGGCCAAAACCGTGAACCCGATCGCCATTCCAATAAATCCTTTTCTTAACATGCCATACCTCCTTTCGTTTTTTTGGTTGCCGGTTCTTAAGCTAGCCGATTACGTTAATACGTCACCTATTTCTGCTGCCACCAGTCTCTCCTCCCTATCACTATACATTGCTTCCACTAAGGTTCCAAACTTTTCATACATGAGTTCGCGCGTCACCTTTCGGGTGGGCGTGATTGGTTCGCCCTCTTCTTCAGGATCCAATTCCTTGGGAATGATTCGAAACCTCTTTACCTGTTCCACGCGGGCCAGATCCTGATTGGCCTTTTCTATCTCAGCACCGATTAGCTTAGAGGTCTCAGAATGGTCCGCCAAGCTGGTAAATCCCGTATAAGTAATATTATTCAGCCGTGCCCATGCAGAGACCGTTTCAAAATCGATCTCAATGAGGGCAGATATATATTTGCGGTTGTGCCCGAAAACCACAGCTTCGCTGATATAGGGACTGGATCTCAGGGCATTTTCAATGTTTGTGGGGCTCAGCGTCTTTCCCCCGGAAGTTACAATGAAATCCCGCACTCGGTCTACGATTTTGAGATTCCCCTCAGGGGTCCATTCCCCCACGTCTCCCGTGTGAAGCCATCCCTGTTTATCAATAACCTCTTTCGTGAGCTCAGGCTTGTTCCAGTATCCCTCAAATATGTCCTCACCCTTCACAAGAATTTCCCCATTTTCGGCAAGCCTCACCTCCCAGCCGCTAGGCGGCACGCCGGTATTTCCTGGACGGGGAAAGGTCTCCCCTTGCCCTGTTATCACGGCACCGCCCGTCTCTGTTTGCCCATATATCTCTGAAAGCGCGACCCCATAGATCTGCCATAAGGCCATAACCTCGGAGGGAAGCGGCGCACCCCCTGAAAGGGCGACTTTCAGTTGGTCAAATCCAATCTTGTTTAAGATGGGTCTGAAAGAGAGATGGTAAGCGAGTAAATAGAGGATTTTCAGTAGAGGGTTCACCCTACCCTCCCATATCCCCTTCATATACTGACGACCAATTCTCAGGGAGATGCGGTAGAGATATTTTTTGAGTGGGCTGGAGTTGTCTATGCCAACGATAATGTTCGATACAAATTTCTGAAGATATCTGGGCACGGTGACCAGGAGTGTGGGCGCAGTCTCAAAGATCGTCTGTCCAAGATCTTCAATGTCTTCCCCAAAGTGAGGCACAATTCGAGTGAACATGGGCAATGTAACGGCCACATCCTTTCCAAGAATATGGCATAAAGGAAGGTAGACCACCGTTCGATGGGGAATCTCTGTGAGGATAGGGTAAAGATCGATGAAGGTGTATGCGGCCGCAAGATGTCTGCCATGGCTATTAAGGGCACCCTTGGGGTCACCAGTGGTTCCTGAGGTGTAAACGATGAACGCTCCATCCGAAGGTTTAATTTGGCGAACCGTTTCCTCGAAGGTCCCCGGATCAGAGCTGAGTTGGTTCTTCCCCTCTTCTATGAGTCTCTCGTACTCAGTCAACGAGGGATGGTCATACATGAAGGTCCCTTTGGTATCGATCACAATAACATGTTTTAAGTGGGGCAAATCCTCATAGAGGGGCAGAATGCGATCCACATATTCCTGATCTTCTGCAACAAAAATGGACGCCCCTCCATCTTCCATGAGGTAGCGCACCTCTTTTTGGGATGAGGTGGGATAAATCCCATAGGTTACAGCGCCCAGGGCTTGCGCCCCCAACTCGCTGATCATATACTCTTCACACGGATCTCCCATCAATGCCAGTCTTTCGCCATGTTTCAGTCCCAATTGCTTTAATCCCATGGCGCAGTTGGCCACCTTGTTTCTGAACTCCCGCCATGTAACTTCTTTGTAAACCCCGAGCTTTTTCGCCCGATAGGCGACCTCGCCTGGAGAGGATTTGGCCCTTTCCAAAAGAAGACCGGGTATGGTCTTATTTCTCAACTGTTCATATTCTTGAATAGATTCCATTACGAAATGGATGGAAAAGGATCTACAGAAACTTACGGATGGCCAAGCTCAATTCTCCTCTTCTGCCTCAGGCTTAAATGACTTGTGCCCATCCATGGCTTGGCCTCTGTAGAAACACTCTTTTGAGGCCTCCACGTCAAAGGCCAATGAAGGCGTTAAGCCGGCACCAAAATCGAGGACTTTCTTCGCCTGCTTGAGGGCGACGGATGAATGCTCAGCCATCTCATTTCCCATATTCAGTGCCTCTGTCATGAGGTCCTCCGGTGACACCACCCTATTATAAATGCCCAGGCGAAGCGCTTCCTCAGCCTCAATCACCCTTCCAGTCATAATCAATTCTTTTGCAACAGCCATTCCCGCGATAAGCCTCAGGCGCTGGCAACCCCCTGCTGACGGGATCATTCCCCATCTGATCTCCGTTTGACCAAAACGGGCATGGGGCGTCGCGACACGGATGTCACAGACCAGGGCAAGTTCGGCGCCTCCACCCAAGGCCGCGCCATTTATTGCGCCTACGATGGGTTTTGGAAACTCCCCTAAATAGTGAAATAAAGGGATGATATCTCTCTCTCGAGAAATGAGGATCTCCTCTTCGCTCATGCGGGAACGTTCCTTGAGATCCAGCCCCGCACAAAAGCTCTTTTCGCCCTTTCCTGAAAGAATAACCACCTTGATGGAGTCATCCCATCTGATACTTTCAAAGGCCTCTTTTAAGTCTCTAACCATCTCCACATTTAGAGAATTCATTTGCTTTGGCCTATTCATTGAGATAACCAGAATGTCCCCTTTTTTTTCTAGTACAAGGTTGTTGTATTTCTTTGCCATAATGAACTCCCTTTTTTGTCTCGAAACGGATGTTCGTTTTACTACATACCCTCAAAGCCCTGCAAGGAAAAAACCTCCCTACCATCTATGATCGCCCGGAAAGGGCAGAGGAAAGCGTTTTTAAGCGGGTACCCGTGAGGATACCACAATTTATCGCTAAATAGACACTTAGGGCTCGCTCAAAAATACCTTCCCATTTTCGCATCCCATCTTCAGGCCATCTTTGGTCATTTCTCACTCGCAAAATCCTCGAAATAGCCCGCTATTACTGTGGTTTTGCTCAATCGGAATGGCCAAATCTGACGTAAATCTGGCCGCGAATTCTGCGAAGTTATTTTTGAGCGAGCCCTAAGCGCTTGACGATCAGGGGTCAGCATGATCTATTGTCATAGTTTTTAAGGCCTTGCCAAATTGGGTCAAATAGGGTAATGCACGGGAGCAGATCCTTTTGGTAACACTGAGATGTGCTGTTTTTTTTAACAACATTACCTTTTTTTATAAACACTTTGGCACAAAGGAGGTTCCAGATGAAGCGTATCAACGTGATGGTTCTGGCTTTGGCAGGTATTTTTTGTATCGGCCTTCTGGCTCCCGCGGGAGTCATGGCCGCCGATCCCATAATTGTTGGGGTCCCAACCTCTCTAGGACAACCTTCAGGTGCAGAAGGCCTGAACAGCGTTATTATGGCGGTGGAAGAGATCAATGCCAAGGGTGGTGTGAATGTGGGAGGCACCATGCGGAAATTTAAGGTGGAGTCTATGGATATCCGGGACGCTTCACCGGGGGTGCCGGTACCGGACGCCTTGCTCGGCCTTGAAAAGATCATACTGGACAAAAAAGTCCACGCCATTCTGGTCGGTCCCTTCCGCTCCGAGGCCTTGCTGGCGGGCATGGACATCATCGCCAAATACAAGGTGCCCATGCTGGGTACCATCGCCATGACACCGGCAACAGAAGCGAAAATCAAGAAGGAACCGGAAAAATACAAATACATCTTTCGCAGTGGCCTGAACGTGATCTTTTTTGTCAAGCACCAGATGGGATTTTACGGCTACCTGAAGAAGACCTTCGGCTTTAACAAGGTCTTTATCATCCATCAGGACGTGCTTTGGGCACGGGGCAGTGCCAAAGGCTTCGGCGGCATTCTGAAAAAACAGGGATGGACCGTCTCAGGGGTAGAGGCCTATCCCACGGGGGCAACCGACTTCTCCGCTGTGCTGATGAAGGTCAAGGCGACCGGAGCCCAGACCATTTTGCCCATCTTTGATATGCCCACCAGCGGAATCCTTGTCAAACAGTGGAAGGCCATGAAAATTCCTGCCCTCATGGCTGGGATTATCGTTCCGTTGGCCGGCTCTGAAGCATGGGAGGGCTTTGATAAAAAGATCGCAGGGGCCATTAACGCGGTCTTTGAGATCGGGAACATACCGGTATCTAAGCATCCTCCTTCAATGGATTATTACAATAAGTACAAGAAAAGATGGGGAAATACAATTCAGGAACAGCACGGACCAGCCCCTTCCTATGAAACCCCCTATATCTTAAAAACGGCCATCGAGAGCGCCGGCACCCTTGATGCAGACGGCATTGTGGCCGCCCTCGAAAAGACGGACCACATGGGATGTTACGGCCGGATCAAATTCGGACCCACCCACCAGTCCATCTTCACCAATGATCCTGCCACAGGCGGTGTCTCCGCCCAGATCCAGTGGCGTGAAGGCGGGAGGCGCGCGGTGGTCTATCCTCCGAGCGTTGCGAGCGACCGGGTCCGGCTCCCGACCGGCTTGAAGGTTGGCAAATAGCATGTCACATGGGGGCCGCCCGCCGGGTTAGGCCCCCATATCTCCACTCTAAGGGGGAATTCACCCAAAATGTTTATAGGCACCCTGGTCTACGGGTTAGTCAACTCGGCGATCCTCGCCCTGGTAGCACTGGGTTTCAACCTCACTTTTGGAATCAGCAACATCGCCAATTTCGCTTATGGGGCGCTATACGTCCTCTCCGGGTTCAGCATCTGGCTCTTTCTGAATACCCTCAAAATCCCCTTTCCGGTAGCCGTGCCCCTCATGCTACTGATGACCGCATTGGTGGGCTGGCTCATCTACCATGTGATTCTTGTCCGACTTCGCGGCATGGTGATCTCCGAGGTGATTGCCACCTTTGGGATCGGACTGGCCATCCTGGAATTTTTCCGCTGGCGTCGGTTTATTGGTTTTAAGTTCACCCTGCCCGTCTTTATCGACGAAAGTCTGGCGATTGGTCCCGTCTACCTTGACTTCCAGAGGGTTATCATTGTGGCCCTCGGCATAGCCCTCACAGGGGCCCTCTGGGTTTTTACACATCATACACGAATCGGGCTCGCCTGCCGGGGCATCGCCCAGGATGAAAGGACAGCCCTCTGTTTCGGGATCGACTCGGATCGTATCGCGGGACTCTCCATGGCCTTGGGTGGGGGGCTCTGCGCCCTGGCCGCGGTGGTGATTCTTCCCCTTATGACCGTTACTGTTGATGGGGGCTATGAGATCCTTCTTCAGGCCCTGGCCGTCTGCATCGTAGGCGGCCTGGGAAGCACAGCGGGCGTCATCGTGGCCAGCTTTATACTGGGCATGGGACAGACTTTCACGGCCATGTATGTGAGCCCCCACTGGATGATGATCGTTACTTTGGTGGCCATACTCGGGATTCTTGTGATCCGCCCGTCGGGCCTCTTTGGGAAACAAAAGGAACTGGAGGAACGTATTTGAACCCAGATGTAAAGCTACGGAAGGAACGCCTGGATCGAGGCATCAAGGTCCGATCAGAGGATATCTTTGCCCTGAGTTCATGGCGTGAAATGCTCTATCTCATGATACCCCGGGTGCTTCCTTTCGTGGTGGTATTATGTTTTATCCTGCTTTCCTCCTCCTATTGGAAAAAGGTCCTGGTCTCCACCGCCATGTACGGTATCCTGGCCATCAGCTGGGACTTCCTGGCTTCCGCGGGACTGGTCTCCCTGGGTCAGGCCCTCTTTTTCGGCCTCGGGGCCTACGTTGCAGGATCGCTGAACTATGCATGGGGGCTGCCCTACTGGATAACCATTCCTGTGGCCACAATCGGGGGAGGCCTTATAAGCACATTGCTACTGTTGCCCGTTCTGAGGCTGCGGGGGATCTACTTTGCCATGGTCACCCTGGTGTTGCCCCTGGTCCTTGTCCGGATCATTGAAGCCACGAAGATCCTGGGTGGCACCGAAGGGCTCAGCGGGCTTGCCAATTTTCACAGCATCGCAGAGGAACTGATCATAAGTTTGCTCGCTTTTACGGCCGTCCTGTTTGGCTTTCGCCGTATCATGGGCACGGATTATGGACTGATTTTGCAGGGGATACGCGACAATGACCGCTCAGTGATCAGCGCTGGAATCAACATTTATTGGTTCAAGGCCCAGGCGCTCTTTTTGGCAGGCTCGGTGGGGGCCTTTGCCGGTGCTTTCATGACGCATGCATATATGTTCGTGGGCATGCCTGTCTTTGCCCTGGACTACTCCATTCTGCCCATCGCCTCCACAGTGGTGGGTGGCATGGGAACGCTGGCAGGCCCAGCAATCGGAGCCGTCATATTGGTTCCCCTCTCTGAGGCCCTCAGGGGCCTTGGAACGCTCCGAATTGTCTTTTACGGCCTCTTTTTGGTGATCTTTACGGTAGCCATCCCTGAAGGCATTTTTCAGTACGTACGCCGAAAATACCATCAATTCGAACGATGGGTAAAGGTGGAGGCATGAGCGAATCCCCAATTTTGCAAGTCCGTGAATTGACCAAAGATTTTGGCGGCGTCCGCGCTGTTAGCCAGGTCTCCTTTGATCTGAAAGAGGGGCAATCCCTGGGCATCATCGGCCCCAATGGCTCCGGGAAGACCACTCTCGTAAACCTGATCACCGGTTTTACGCGACCCAACGAAGGGGAAGTCTTTTATCAACAGAAGAAAATCACCGCCATGATGCCGCACCGGATCGCCCAATTGGGGTTGTCGCGAACCTTTCAGATGCCCCGTCCTTTTTACCAGCTCCCCGCCTTTAAGAATTTGGTGATTCCCCTCAACTCCCCCCGGGTCAAACGCCTCATAGGAGGAAGATACGGGGATCGGGACTCCATCGCCATCGATCTCCTTGAGGAAGTGGGCTTCGAGCGGGACTCAGCAGTTCCATTCAAGCCAGCCAGCATCCTTCCCAACGGCTACCTCAAAAGGCTGGAACTGGCCCGGGCCCTCGCCCTCAGACCCGATCTCATCATTTTGGACGAGCTTTTTTCCGGTCTGAGTATGGCGGAGGTGGCGAGCACGGTGCCCATCATTGAAAAACTTCAGACCGAAGGAAAGACGATCATTATGATCGAACATCGATTGAGAGAACTCTTCAGGATCGTTGATAGAGTCCTTGTCCTGAACTACGGCCGGAAAATCGCTGAAGGCACCCCTAAAGAAGTGATGGAGAGCGAAGAGGTCAAGGGGGCCTATCTGGGTTCTGAATAGGAGCTTCCAAATGCTAAAAGTGAACAACCTGATGGTCTTCTTTGAGAATGCCCTGGCCTTAAACGACTTTAGCATGGAACTCCCAGAGGGCGAATTTCGAGGGATCATCGGATCCAATAGTGCCGGCAAGACGACCCTCATGAATTCCATCTCCGGTCTGATCATTGATATGAAGATAAAAGAACAGCGAAGAGGCGGGGAGAGAGTCACGGTGCTCGGAGAAATCAACTACCAGGGAAAGGACATCACACTCCTGAAACCCTCTGAACGCGTCAAACAGGGGATCGTCCTTTGCAGGGAGCGCCATCCCGTCTTCCCTGACAGCAACCTGATAGAAAACCTCAAGATTGTAGGATATCTGAAAACACGGGAAGAGATCCGAGAGAGTATGGAATTCTTTTTCAATCTCTTTCCCCCTATGCGGACCCATCGCAAGAAAAGGGCTGGCTTTCTGAGCGGCGGTGAACAACAGATGTTGGCCATCGGGATGGCCCTCGTTGCCCGACCGGTGCTGCTTTTGCTGGACGAACCCCTGTTGGGATTGAGTCCGATTTTTCAAAAAGATCTGATTGCGGCCATTTTACGTATTCGTGACCAGACAGGAATTACGATCCTTCTCTCAGAGCAGTTCGCCAGACCCGTGCTCCCCAAACTCGACTTTGCCTACGTAATTGAAAACGGCATGTTGACCTTGTCGGGCAAAGGTCCAGAATTGATGGATAATCCAGAAGTCCGCGCCGCCTATTTCGGCGTATAACAGGGAGGTTTTCTTACAAGTATGGGGTTAACCAATTTTAGCACAGTGGGCGAGGCATTTGTTGACCGGGCGCTGACATATCCTGAGAGGATCAGCGTCTTTTACCTCGGGACAGGTTATACCTATGACCGAATTCGTCGCTGGTCCCTTTCTCTTGCCTATTACCTTGGCGAAATGGGAATCCAAGCGGGCGATCGGGTCATCATCTATCTTCCCAATAGCCCACAGTGGGTCATCGCTTTTCTGGGCATTCTCATGAGGGGAGCGACAGCCGTTCCCATCACCCCCATCTATACCCCGCATGATCTAGACTACATCGCAAACGACAGCGGCGCCAAAGCCATCATTTGCATGGACACCAACTACGGGTACGTCACCCAAGTCGTTGAGGACACCCCTCTTGAAAAGGTGATCCATACCAATATGGCCGATCTCCTGCCCTGGTGGAAGCGCATCTTCGGCAGACTCTCCGATAGGGTCCCCACAGGGAAGGTCTCCAGCAACGACTACACCATTTCTCTCCGTAAAGTCCTTTCCTCGCCGACCGACCTTCCCGAAACTCCAGGACTTCCAGGTGAAGAACTGGCTGTTCTGGTCTACACCGGCGGCACCACCAAATCTCCAAAGGGCGTTCCCATCACCCACCACTTGTTCCTGGATGCAGCCTGGATGCATTTCAAAGTGGGTGAAGCGTTGATCCCTTGGGGTGAAAATGTCCTCCTTCAGGGAGCGCCCCTGTTTCACGTACTGGGTATGGTGTTTGGTATGGGACTCTTGTGCATCTGTGCAGATACCCTCGTTCTTCTGCCCCGAATGAATCTGGACGGAATGATGGCTGCTATCGAGCGGCATGGCGCAAAAAC
>DAOVAK010000599.1 GCA_030671095.1 Deltaproteobacteria bacterium
CCTCACCCTTACCAGGAACCGGGTCATATCCTTCGCCCTACCTCAGCCCCCTCTCGTATGGCAAAGAGACGGTTTCGTGGCCTTGAGGTGTCTCCAATCACATGCACCTCCCTCGCCATGCCCTCAACCTCATGGACAAGCTCGTTCCTGCTAACCGAGCCGGCTGCCAGAACTACGCTCTCGACAGCTCTGCGGGTGGATCTGCCCTCCTTATCCACGAACAGGACACCCTCATCGCTGATCTCGGCGGCCCTGGTGGAGGTCACCAGCCTCACCCCCAGCTCGACTAGCCTGTGCCGCAGGTGCCATCTTACCGAGGGGCCAAGATCCCTGCCCACATGCTCTAACATCTCCACCACATCAACATTCCTCCCCTGGGTCGCCAGGAAATCGGCGGTCTCCAGGCCGAGGGCATTGCCCCCGATAACAACCACCTGCTCCCCAACATGCACCTTCCCGGCGAGCACATCCCAGGCAGTGGCCACGTTTCGCCGCTCAACCCCAGGGATTTCCGGTTTTGACGGCACGGCTCCGGTTGCAATCACAACAACATCGGGTTTCTCCTTCTCTACCGTCTTTGCCGTGGCTTTGCTCCCCAGACGGATCGTTACCCCCAGCTTGTGCAACTGCGCCCCGATCCGGGCACCATGGTCGTGGACCGCCCCTACCAGTTCTCTTGCCGCCTTCATCATTCCCTTGAGTAGAGCAGGGTCAACAGTAGCCTCGAGCGATGTGAAGCCAAAGCCAGCATCGGCGCAGAAGGAGGGTTGAGATTTGATTTGATTTTTTGGGGTATGCCAGTTATAAGTCCTATCATTCACAAAAGGAGGCAGTCATGCAACCAGATCCCACAAACCTGCTTAAGAAAATCGATCTCCCTATTCCTCTCATCGGATTCTACGATGCGCCCGATGCATCACCGTTTGAGCCTTTGGTTAAACCCAAGCCAGGTAAGCATGCGTGCATTTTCATGTTCTACAAGAAATGGCTCAAGGGAGAGACGCTCCACGTCACCAAGGACAATTTCGGTTGCGGCGGAGCCGGACACTGGCTTTGCGGCATCGTGGCAAGGTCACGTGAGGACTTTGTCAAATTCCTCGTGGATGACGAGGGCTTGAAATCATCCCGTGATCTCATGAATCAATGGCTGGATCACCATAAGACCTACAAGCAGGAACATCCCAACATCCTGATTGGTCCCCTACGGGAAGATCAGTATGAATATCTCAAGACCATCACCTTCTATGTTAACCCCGACCAGCTCAGCGTGCTCATGCTGGGCGCCCAGTACAATAGCGCGCCGGGTCATCCACCGTCCGTCATTGCCCCGTTCGGATCGGGATGCATGGAACTGGTTCCGCTGTTCGAGGACCTGAACATTCCGCAAGCCATGATAGGCGCCACTGATATCGCGATGCGCCAGAATCTGCCGCCGGATATTCTCGCCTTCACCGTTACCAAGCCCACGTTCAAGCAGCTTTGCGAATTGGACGAGAAAAGTTTCCTTTATAAAGCATTCTGGAAGAATCTTAGAAAAGCGAGGGGACTTAGGGATTTCTGAAAAAACCCACACCAAATGCAGAGCCATGATGGCTCTGCATTTTTGAAACTGCTTTTGATTATCTCTCTACCCTACGGGCAATCAATAGTCCTGAATCTGAGGCCCGACGCAGTCCCTAGGATTGGCAGACAGAGGGGACGATGAAAAAAATCCAATACGTAGGGAAAAATAATCGTAATCGAACGCACTTTTCTATTGACGACCAAGATGAAGAATGTTAGGAATAAATTTAATATATTATATATTTTATATTTTACTCCAATGTTTTTTTTCCTACCACGGCTTTTATCTATGCTAGCTTTGCCACTCTGCACAATAGAGCTAGATCAAGGATCAGGAACGGGAACCAAGGTTACACCAATGCAGGTAAATGAGGCGGGTGTTGTCGTTTGTATTTACAAGACGACGCAGCCGCTGGGTATCGGGGCCATAATATCACAGACAAACTCATGACTTTGTTGAGAGGAAGGCTAAAATGCGTGTAACAAGCGTTCAGCTCGAGATAAAAGATCAAGAGAAAGAGAAAACTCTTGAATACGTTTTGAAAATACTAAGCCAAATACCTACAAGTGATCTGATTTTGCTTCCAGAGCTATGGCCCTGTGGATATTTGTCCTTTGATCGCTACCGTGATGAAAGTGAACCGATAGATGGACCAACCGTAAAGGCATTGAAGAGGAAAGCTATAGAGCTAGAATCTCATATTTTTATGGGAAGTATAGTCGAGAAAGATAGGCACAATCTCTTTAACACCACCCTACTTCTGAATCCTCAAGGACAAATCATCGCTCGCTATCGAAAAATCCACTTATTCGGATATCAGTCTCAAGAAAGCGAGATTCTGAGTCGAGGAGAAGACCTCGTTGTTGTGGATACACCTTGGGGTATTGCCGGGATATCCACCTGCTATGATCTGCGTTTTCCTGAGCTTTATCGACGAATGGTGGATCAAGGCGCTCAGTTTTTTTTGGTTGCCGCAGCATGGCCTTATCCAAGACTGGAGGCGTGGATTCTTTTAAATCGCGTGAGAGCCCTTGAGAATGTTGCCTATCTTTTCTCCTGTAATTGTGGGGGGCTTAATAGGGGGCGTCAATACGTTGGGCATAGCATGTTTATCGATCCATGGGGTA
>DAOVAK010000190.1 GCA_030671095.1 Deltaproteobacteria bacterium
ATGATAGTTGCTCTTATACCTCAGATATAGTAATGGCGGGGATATACTAAGTATCAGGCGGGGACCGGGTCCAGAGAGCCGAATACGGGAATTCTCACACTGTTTTGTGTACACTCCTCCGGATTCTTGAAAGTCATCATCTTCCAATATTTCTTCTCATTCATCAATTTTTTCAACATGAACTGATTAAGAAAATGGCCTGATTTCTGAACCTCGAAATGACCAATGACCGGTGACCCGAGAATGGCGATATCTCCTATAAAATCAAGGATCTTATGCCTTACAAACTCGTTTTTGTATCTCAGACCATCCTCGTTGATTATTCTGAAATCATCAATCACGATGGCGTTGTCCAGAGATCCTCCTTTGGCCAATCCGTTCTCTCTTAGTATCCGAACATCCTTCAGAAATCCGAATGTGCGCGCCCTGCTGATCTCATTAACGAAATCTTTTCCAGAGAAGCTCAGCACGTATTTCTGGTTCCTGAGCATAGGATGATGAAAATCTATGATGTAAGAGATCTTCAGTTCCTTTGATGGAGATATTCTTATCGACCGGTTACCGTCCTGAAGTTTGAAAGTCTTCTTAATAATAATGAATCGTTTCGGCTCCGCCTGTTCTTTGATGCCCACGCTTTTCAATAGAAAGATAAATGGTGCCGAACTCCCGTCCATCGCAGGGACTTCAGGACCGTCAAGTTCCACCCTCGCATTGTCTATACCAAGGCCGAACAAAGCGGCCATGAGGTGCTCAATGGTTGAAACCCTGTAACCATTGTTACTAATGGTGGTAGAGAGGTTTGTATCCGTCACATTGTCAAAATGCGCATTAATAACCGGATGACCGGCTAGATCTTTTCGTATAAACTTAATACCCGTATCAGGGGGAGCAGGTTTTATGGTCAATCGTACTTTCTCTCCCGAGTGGAGGCCAATTCCCGTGCAACCCACTTCATCTCTCAGGGTTCGTTGTCTATAATCCACTATTCACTCCTTTTAGTCACGGTATAAACACACAAATAGTTTGTGAAATGGATAGCAAACAATATGCCAAAGACAATTTAGTGTTGGGAATTGTCCCGGAAAATCGTATAACCATTTGATTTCATGAGAATAATTATTAAAGGATATTTTTGAGGCCCCCATTTTGAATTGCTCGTCTAGGCGATGCTGTGGTGAGATTACCACACTTTCCAAGTGAAAAAGCTACACTAAAAATGGGCTCTCTCATATATTATTTGACTTGTAATCAACAGTATTAGCATATATTATGAAGAAATTAGCTATTTTCATGAATTTATGGAATCTGGACTGCCCGTTTTGTAAAAAGGTTTTGGAAGTATTTGTTAAATATGGCAAAGATATATAAATATTCATTAATATTCTTTCTCTTGCTACACCTAATTGCCTCTTTTGGGTGCTATCCGGCCCTCAAGAAAGAAGCGGAAAGGCCTGAGGAAGCCCTTAGCCGAATTCGCTTTTTTTATCCCAAATTCCATGACGACATGGATTTCTCATCTCTCGCCCAAGCCATAAAGAGCAATCTTGAGTATCTCTATAGACTGGATCCCCAATACATCTTCTATTACGGTCCCCGTAAATACACCTGCCTCCAGGTGCGGGAGAGCCAAGAAGCTTTCTGGGAACTTATTTCAAAAAATCCGGATTCAGGGGAGTTAAATGAGAAGATTAGGAGGCATTTCTTGGTCTACAGGGCGGCGGGTCGCGTAGGAAACAATAAGGTCCTTTTCACCGGCTATTATGAACCTGTGTACGAGGGTAGACTCACGCCCGATGATACCTTTAAATATCCCATCTACCAAAAGCCTGATGACCTGATAAAGATTGATCTCTCGCTATTTAGGGACGCATATGCGGGCAAATCCATCATTGCAAGAATTGAGGGCAAGGAGGTTTTACCCTATTTTTCCAGGAAACAAATAGAAGCAGATAATGCATTGGCAGACAGAGATCTGGAGATCGCTTGGCTAAAGGACCCCCTTGATGTGGCCTTTCTTCATATACAGGGATCTGGCCGTCTGAAATTGTCGGATGAGAGCACAATTTCTGTAGGCTACCAAGCCTCTAATGGTCGGCCTTACCGGAGCATCGGGCGGTATTTGCTGGATAGGGGCTTACTCAGCAGGGAAGAAATTTCCATGCAGAGCATCCGTCGTTACCTATCCGAACACCCTGAGATCCTGGAAGAGGTCTTGAATCACAATCCCTCTTATGTATTCTTTGGTCTCATGGAGAATGGCCCCTTTGGCAACATTGACGTTCCTCTCACGCCCGGCAGATCAGTTGCCCTGGATAGCAGGATTTTCCCAAAGGGGGCACTCTGCTTCATTTCCACTGAAAAGCCTGTGATTGATAGCAGCCATGAAATCACAGGCTGGACCAAGTTTTCACGTTTCGTTTTAAATCAAGATACAGGGGGGGCCATCAAAGGATCGGGGAGGGCGGATATATTCTGGGGGAGCGATCAGCACGCCGAATTGGCTGCAGGGCATATGAAACATGAAGGCGACCTTTATATTCTAATCAAAAAGCCCACCAAATAGCTCGCTTTGTTCACTAATGGTTGAGTGGTTAAGTCGTTAAGTGGTTGAGTGGTTCCACAATATTGTCTACGACTCAACTACTCAACTGATGTATAAATCAAATAGAGAATTTGGAGAAGTCTGCAAGGCTTAGAAAAAGGCGGGCCAGGTTTTGAAGCATCCCCACTCTGTTATTCCTCAATTGAGGGTCCTCTTTAGTCAGAATCTCCACCCCATCGAAAAGATCGTCTACAGGCTTCCTTAGTCGCACCATGAGGTTCAGGGCCTCAAAATAGTCCCCTCTTTCCAGAGTCACGCTGATGTCATCCTTGAGTGCCTGATACGCTTCCCATAGTTCGGACTCGCAGGATTCTCTGAACAGACTTGCATCAACAGGGAGTGATTCATCCTGATTTCTGAGAATATTCGTTACTCTCTTAAAAGTTAGAGCCAGTGATTCGAATTCCTCTGATTCTGTCATAAATTTCTTGAGCTGATCAATCCTAGAACGGAGCTGATCGATATGGTCAAAATTCACGGAAATGATCGCATCAATCAGGTCTGATTCATAGCCTGATCTCAACAGCATGTTCTTATATCTCTCTCTAAAGAAGCCCAATATTTTATGGGTAACGAGATCTTTATCAAACTCAATCTCCTCACGCAGGATGGATATGGACTTTGCGATGAATGCCTCAAGGGATATGTTCCACTGCATCTTTTCAAGAATTCGGATAATAGCCAGTGCATGCCTGCGAAGTCCAAAGGGATCGGCCGCACCTGTAGGTTCCATCTCAATGGCAAAGAATCCTGATACGGTATCCATGCGGTCCCCCAAACCTACCATGGTTCCGATAGGAGATGTGGGTAGCTCATCACCTGCTCGTGCGGGAAGATAATGTTCATGGATGGCGAGACAGACTTCTTCGGGATGACCGTCCAGTCGGGCGTATTCCTTTCCCATGATTCCTTGCAATGTGGGGAACTCCATGACCATCTCTGTGACCAAGTCACATTTGCAGAGCTCCGCCGCAAGCTTCACATCATCCATCTTCTCTGGCAAGATTTGCTCGACCAAATATTCGGCCAACCGAGTAAAACGTTGGACTTTGGCAAAAGAGGTCCCCAGTTTGGCCTGATAGATGACTTCTTTTAGATCTTCCAATCTATTCTGAAGAGGTCTTTTCCTGTCTTCTTTGAAAAAGAAATCCGCGTCCGACAGCCTGGCCCGCAGGACCCTTTCGTGCCCCTTCTGAACCACTGATTCATCCCTGGCCAGCGTATTGTTCACGGCTACAAAATTTGGCATCAATTGACCCTCTGAATCACGAACAGCAAAGTATCTCTGATGCTTCTTCATGGCCGTGATCAGAACGGGTTCTGGGATATTCAGAAATTCCTTTTCAAAACTCCCACAAACTGCGGACGGGAACTCCACCATGTTAGTCACCGTGGATAGGAGTTCAGGATCCATTGCAGGGGTTCCCGAAACAGTAGTGGCTACGCTCATAACGATTTTTTTCACTTTTTTTTCTCTTGCTTCATGATCAATAATGACAGAGCTCTCCTCCATTTTTCTGAAATAATCTTGAAGATCCTCCACTTCCATTGTCTGAGGCGCCATAAATCGATGGCCCCTCGTCTTGTTCCCGCTCTTCACACCTGCAACTTCAAAGGAGATCACTTCACCACTAAGCAGGGCAAGTACCCAGTGAATGGGACGAACAAAAGGAAAGTCTAACTCTCCCCAACGCATGGATTTTGGCCATGGAATGTCTGAAATCAATCTGGGTAAAACCTCAGAGAGGATTTCCCTGGTTGGTCTGCCAGGTATGGTGCGCTTTACAAAGACGTACTCACCCTTTGGGGTCTGTAGGAATTGAAGATCCTCGACAGAGACACCCTGTTTTTCTGCAAAACCGAAAGCAGCCTTTGTGGGATTCCCCTTTTCATCGAATGCCGCTTTCTTGGGAGGCCCGGTTATCTCTTGAGACACATCTTCTTGTTTGTCCGCAATCGCCTTGCCGATCAGGACCAATCGTCTCGGCGTGGCGTAGACCTCCAGTCCTGCTCCCATCTCGATCCGGTTTTCCTTTAGATAGGTTTCTGCGAGTCTCCCCAGTTCTTTCAGGGCACTTTCAAAATAGTCTGATGGAATCTCCTCTGTCCCAATCTCTATTAGCAGTTCACCAGCCATGAATCCTCACTTGTCATTCTCTTGTTTGTTTTTCCTCAATCTTCAATCTTAAATCGTCAATCATCAATCAAATCTCTTATTAATCAGTTCTCAATCTTCAATCGCCAATCTTCAATCTCCAATCAAAAGGGGATACCCCATCTCTTCTCTCTGACTAAGGTAGTTCTTGGAGACTGTGCGGGCCAAGTTCCTGATGCGTTCTATATACTTTGTCCTCTCAGCCACACCGATTGCCCCCCTCGCCTCAAGGACATTAAAGATGTGAGAGCACTTGAGGCAATAATCGTAAGCAGGCAAGACAAGCCCCTCTTTGCTTATCCTCTGGGATTCCTCTTCACACAAATCAAACATCTTCACAAGCATTTCCACATCGGCCAGCTCGAAGCAATACACAGAAAGCTCCCATTCCCCCTTCTTATGGACGTCCCCGTAAGTGACCTTCTCGTTCCACATGAGGTCATAGACACTCTCCTTTTCCTGGAGATACATGGCAATTCTCTCTAAGCCGTAGGTGAGCTCGACAGAAATGGGATCGAGTCTGATGCTTCCGGCTTGTTGGAAATAGGTGAACTGGGTGATTTCCATGCCATCCAGCCAGACCTCCCAGCCAAGACCTGAGGCACCAAGCGTCGGAGACTCCCAATCATCCTCTACAAAACGGATATCATGGTCTAGCGGGTCGATCCCGAGGGCCTTTAAGCTGTCCAGGTAGATCTCTTGAACATCAATGGGTGAGGGTTTTAGGATGACCTGGTATTGATAATAGTGTCCCAACCGGTTGGGATTCTCTCCATATCTACCGTCGGTGGGGCGCCTGGAGGGTTCCACGTAGGCGACGGACCACGGCTCAGGCCCGAGGCACCTTAATAGGGTGGCGGGATTAAAGGTGCCAGCCCCCACTTCAAGGTCGTAGGGTTGCTGAATGACACAGCCCCTCTCCGCCCAAAATCTCTCTAAAGACAGAATCAGTTCTTGAAAGGTCATTGCTATCACCGAAAAAAGGTTTTCTTCAATATTTGTGTATACTTTTAAAGTATGCGAATTATCACTTGAAATGGGTCATGTCAAGAAACATACATATTCCCTGATCCACCATCAAGGCATCATCTGCGGCGCTCGTCCGCCTCCGGCGGATTGCCTTCCCGCCAGAGGCGGGCAAGCGATCGCTCCTCTCGTTCGACCTTGAGGCTCTCGAAAGGCTTGCGGCGTATGAAATTTCATGGCCAAAGGCGTAAGGCTTAGGGCTCAAGGAAAAAAGAGAATGAGGGTGTCATTCATTTTCCCCATGCACCTTATGCCCTGCGCCCTGTGCCCCCTTCACACGC
>DAOVAK010000157.1 GCA_030671095.1 Deltaproteobacteria bacterium
GCTCATGTGCAGGGAGTCCCTAGAGGGGTTGACTGATAAATTAGATGTAGTGAACAGGGCGGCTTCTTCTTTAGGCTGTGCTGTCCCTGAGCCCTTTATGTCTTTGTCATTTCTCGCACTTCCTGTTATACCTGAGCTCAAGCTGACGGATTTGGGACTGGTGGACGTGGAAGAATTCACCCTGGTTCCTTTGTTCGTTGATGAGAACAACTAACAAGGTACGCAATTGAGGGCTATAATAATGTCATTGCGCGGAGTCCCCGAATGCTCTCGGGGACGACGTGGCAATCTCTGTCAGGTTTTTGACATTCAGGGTTTCCAGAAAATTGAGATTGCTTCGCTACGCTCGCAATGACTGCTCTATAACGGCACGCTTTTTGCTCTGTTTTCGTGAAAGATACGGGGAGGTTTTACTGGATGTCATCCAGCTCGGTTGGAATTATCTATAAGTACAGATATGAGCCTGCAAAACAGGAGGCCAAAAACCTTGAGGATTGGCTTAAGGGCAAGGGTGTAAGCGTTTTCTCAGAAGAGATGAGCAGCACAGTCAGGATGAATGGGTGTCCCGAAGAACCCATTAATATCCCCAATACCGTAGATTGGGTCGTGGTCCTTGGTGGAGATGGAACCTTATTGGGGGCGGCGCGCAAAGTGGGCCGATATGGTGTCCCGATCCTTGGCGTGAATCTGGGTGGACTGGGCTTCCTGACCAGCATCCCACTCAAAGGCCTTTATCCAGCCATTGAACGCATGCTCAAAGGTGAACTGAAGGTGGAAAGCAGATTGATGCTCGAAACAAAGGTCCTTCGCCAGGGGGAGGAAATCTGTCGGTTCCCGGTCCTCAATGATTTGGTCATCAATAAGGGCCCTTTGGCAAGGATCATCGATCTGGATGTATACATAAATGAACAATTCCTGACCACGTTCAAGGCCGATGGTCTCATTATATCCACGCCCACGGGTTCAACCGCCTACAACTTGTCTGCAGGAGGCCCAATACTCTATCCCACGATGGCGAATTTCATTTTAACGCCCATATGTCCTTTCACGCTATCTAATCGCCCCATCATCCTGCCCGATTCAGATACCATTTATATAAAGATGGGCAAGGAGAGTGAGGAAAAAGTACATTTGACCTTTGATGGGCAGGTGGGATTTGATTTCTCTTACGGGGATAAAGTCATGATCTACAAATCAGAGGAGAGGATAAAGCTGATCAGATCTCCGGACCAAACCTACTTTGAGATCTTGAGGGCCAAACTCATGTGGGGTGGGGCCACCTATAACAAGGATGGAGACAAATAAGCATATCTTTAGAGTGAATCGTCGAGAGATCAACTATCTGAGGGTGACCATAGAATCCTACGATGGGATGGGCGTTGTGAGGACCCTTGATCCTCACACGGCAATTATAGAGGTACAAGTAGCCCCTGGGTGTGAGGGCTATTTTTCTGGGCTGGTGAATTCTTTGGTCAAAGATGAGGGCATAGCTATCATGGAGCAAATGAATCAATAGGGAGTCTCCCTTTGTCTCGTTACTTTTACATTACCACGATGGGATGCCAGATGAATGAATATGACTCAGATTATCTGGCGCAGGTCCTCGTGAATTCTAATTACCTTCCAACGGACAGACCGGATAACGCCGATATCATCCTTATCAATACATGTACCGTAAGGGCGAAGGCTGAACAGAAGGCCCTCAGTCTTTTGGGCCGAATGATTTCGCTCAAAAGGAGAAAGCCCGATCTGGTTGTGGGGATTGCGGGATGCATCGCGCAGCAAGAAGGCGCCCATTTAATCGAAAGGTTCCCAGAGCTGGATCTGGTGCTGGGCACCAGAGAAATCGGCAGCGTTGAGGCGCTCCTAGAAAGACTGGTTTCGGACAGGGAAAAGATTGTGGCCACAGATATTGATCTGAGGCCTCCATCTCCCATGTGTAACGACGGATATTTCAGAGGCAGAGTAAAGAGCTACATATCTATTATGGAAGGCTGCGATAATTTTTGCAGTTATTGTATTGTCCCTTATGTGCGGGGCAGGGAGGTGAGTCGTCCCCCGGATGAGATACTGAGAGAGACAGAACACCTGATCTCACAGGGGGTTAAAGAGGTTACCCTGTTGGGTCAGAACGTCAATTCCTATGTCTGGGGAACAGAGGACGCTTTCAACTTCCCGTCTCTGCTTAGAGAATTGAGTAAGCTCCATGGCCTTGCAAGAATTCGCTTTACCACATCCCACCCGAAAGACCTATCAGATGATTTAATACACTGTTTTGGCGAACTGGAGAATCTGTGCCCCCATATCCATCTTCCCCTTCAAGCCGGTTCCAACAAAATCCTTGACCTCATGAACCGGGGATATACAAGGGAGAAATATATGGAACTGATCCAGAAATTGAGGCAAATAAGACCCGATATCGCTATAACTAGCGATGTGATGGTGGGATTTCCTAAAGAATCACATGAAGATTTTCTGCTGACCCTTGACCTGATTAGCAAAATTGAGTTTGATAGCCTTTATTCCTTTAAATATTCAGATAGAAAGGCTACACTAGCGGAGAGAATGGTCGGGAAAATATCTGAAACTGAGAAGTCTTCCCGATTGAGCGCGCTCCAGCAGCTCCAGAAGGGCATTACACTGAAAAAAAATAAGAGGCTGGAGCGGCACGAGGTGGAAATCCTGGTGGAAGGAGAGAGCAAAAAGGGTGGGCAATTGACTGGGAGGACTACCACCAACAAGATAGTAAATTTTAGCAATAATAACAGTGCAATAGGAGATTTAATTAAAGTTCGCATTAAACGTGCTTTCGTGAATTCTCTTCTTGGCTATTTATCAGCAATATCAAATAGTTAGCTTTTCTGGCCAGGTCTGGGGGCTTTTACTTATCAGTCATGGAAAAAGACGGAATTGATTACAGCAAGGAATCCGTGCTTGTCGTGGATGACGATATGCAGTTTGGGGAAACCCTTGTGCAACTCCTATCCATGCTTGGGTTTGAAACGGCTTCCGCCTCCAGCGGGCCCGCTGCCCTGGCCAAGTTGAAGGAAAACGAATACAGCTTTCTCCTGGCTGACATGAAGATGCCTAATATGGACGGCCTCAAGCTTATTGAGCGGGTGGTGGAGGATTTTCCGGATGTGAGTATCATAGCCATGACAGGCTATGCCGAGGGCTACCGATATATCGATGTGATAAACGCAGGGGCAAGTGATTTCATCAAAAAACCGTTTGAATCCGAGGAGTTGGAAGCGAAAGTAAGTAGAATTATCAGCGAGCGAAATCTGAGAAAAGAACTGAGTCGCCTCTCAATTACAGATTCACTCACAGGCCTTTTCAATCAGCGACATTTCTATAACCGCTTGAAAGAAGAGTTCACCAGGGCAGAGCGACAAAACCACCCGCTCTCACTTATTCTTCTCGATCTTGATCATTTCAAGGCCTACAATGATACCTACGGGCACTTAGCAGGAGATGAAGTGCTCAGAAATCTTGGTCGCATTGTCAACCAAAGCATCCGGGAAGGCGTTGATTCAGGATATCGCTACGGTGGGGACGAATTTGCAATCATCCTCATCGATGCGGATCTAAGCATTGCCAGGGAGATCGGGAAACGCATACAAAATGCGCTTCTCGAGGGAAATTTTACGGCCAGTGTGGGGTATGCCACATTTTCCGATGGAATGAGTGTGAAGGAATTGGTCTCTGAGGCGGACAAGAACCTTTACAAGGCAAAGCTGAAGATAAAGAACAACACCATGGCAAATGCGTAGTCGTATAATATATATTATGTAAACTAATGTATATCGCCTCCCTCTCCTTTAAAATAGTCTTGTTCAAATATCTGTTGACATAAGGATTTTATTAATAGTAGAAAGACACTTCTATTCTCATCCGGAGGTTCTCAACTTAATGGGTAGTGTGGTAAAAAAACGCCGTAAGAAGATCAGGAAGCACAAATATAGGAAACAGAAAAAGAAGATGCGGCACAAAAACAAATAGTTTCCCTACCTTTCTGTCGTTGTTTTGTTAAAAGAAGAAGGCAGTCCGAGAAATTCCGAACTGCCTTCTTTTTTTGCCCTGCTTCCTAAGTCTTCGTCTGGTTTACTCTGAAAGGGAATTGAGGCGGCTTACTTTTTGTAATCGTACCACCCTGTCCCGGTCTTTCGACCCAGTTTTCCCGCCTTTATCATGCTTTTCATGAGAGTTGGGGCGATCCATTTCAGTTCCTGGTTTAATTCTTTATGGAAATATTCCGTTACATGATAGGCTATATCGATTCCCGTGAGGTCCATTAACTCAAAAGGCCCCATTGGATAATTCAGGCCATTCTTCACGGCTGTGTCGATATCCTCAGCGCTGGCGATCCCCTCCTCCAACATCTTGATGGCTTCCAGGAAGTGGGGCGTCATGATCCTGTTTACGATAAAACCCGGGGTGTCTTTTTTCACTTCAACGGTCACCTTGCCCATCTTTTTTGCCAGCTCAGTGGCCGTAGCGACAGTCTCGTCACTCGTGTAATATCCCCGAATGATCTCAACGAGTCTCATCAAGGGCGCGGGATTAAAAAAATGCATACCGCAGATCTTTTCTGGTCTGCTCGTCGCTGCGGCAATCTCCGTTAGGGACATGGAGGAGGTATTGGACGAAAGGACGACCTCGGGGCGGCAAAGCTCATCCAGCTCCTTGAATACCTTCTTTTTCAGATCAAGATCCTCCAGAACGGCCTCAACCAAGAAATCCACGTCCTTGAGATCCGCCATATCGGTGGTGCCTTTGATCCGGCCCATGATGGTATCCTTTTTCTTGGCCTCAAGTTTTCCCTTTTCCACGCTCTTGGTGAGGAATTTGTCGATGCTTTTCATGCCTCGCTCCACAAAGGCATCTTCAATGTCTCTCATGACCACTTCACAACCTATTTGAGCTGCAAGTTGGGCAATCCCGTTGCCCATCGCTCCAGCGCCCAAAACACCCACCTTCTTAATCTCCATCTCTACCTCCTTTCACGGCCTTGTGGACATGGTTCTCTTTCAAGGGCGCATAGCCCACCGCTTAAACGGACTCAACGTGGTCAATTTCCGGCACATTTTGCTTCAAAATCTTCTCAATCCCCATTTTGAGCGTCATCTGAGACATAGGGCAACCAGCGCAAGCCCCTGTCAACCTGAGCTTGACCACACCATTTTCATCTACGTCTACAAACTCAACATCGCCCCCATCCGCCTGAAGCGAGGGCCTCACTTTGTTGAGCGCATCTTCGATTTTCTCTCTTAACATGATGAATACCTCCATATTCTTTACTAACGTGATTTTTATTAACATAACATCAATAATTTTAAAATCAATATTTTTAGTATTTATTCATTATTTTTAGTAAGTTAAAGTGAAAGCTAAATGTCAGCACCTATCCGAAAGCCTCATGGACCCTCTCATCCAAGTATAGGGAAAGACCGTCTGAATTCCCTGGAGACCATTCCAGGCCTTCTTGCCAAACCTCGTCACTTTCCATGCAAAGGTAGATCCCCAATCCCTCGTGCCACTGCTGAAGCATCTCCCCCATGAAACGATACATGTCTATGCGGATGGGCTTGAAATAGCGCATTTTGCCATCTATTCCAGGCACGAATTCCCCATCCAAGATGTGGGTCCTGGGATGACGCTTTCTGATAATGCCCTTTAGGAGAGGCATATACCTGAGGCACCCCAAGCTTACCCAGATGATCCCTTTTGTGTCCATATACCTGTCCATCATCTCCAAGGTTCTCATATACCCCTCTTTCCACCCTGGGTGTTGGATCAGGGGATCAAAATGGAAACCCACCACAAAACCCTCTGCCTGACACCGGCGGGCCGCCAAAAGCCTTTTCTTGATGCTTGGTGCACTCTGCTCTTCTTTGGAGGCCACAGACGGGCTATTCAAGGACCAGGAAACAATAATTCTATCTCTCCATTTGGAAGAAAGCAGTCCTTGTATCTGGTCTGTTTTGGTCTTCAGTTCTAACACCGCATTTTTCTTGCCAGCAAAAAAGGGAAAAAGGATCTCGGACCAGCCTGTGACAGGCTCAAGGGCAAGGCTGTCCGTAAACTCGCCAGTGCCTATTCTATAGATCTTCTCAAGATTCTTATCTATGAGCTCGCCGATCTGTTCAAGCTTGGTCTCAAGATTCACGAAGATCCTGAGTGAAGGTTGATTGAAATAGGCCTGGAGAATACAGTAACTGCAATCCAGGGGGCAGTTTGTTCCCACATGAAGGATCTGATATCCACAGCAAATATAACCCCTTGTCCCTGGACAAGGCTTTAAAAACTCCCCTTGAAAAGAGAGCAATCTGAGGGTCTCCTTCTCCATATTCAAGGATGCGGGTCCTTCCCTGGCTTCATCACTGGGTCTCACCTCTTCAACGGGAAGACCCTTAAGTTTAGTTAGGATCCTAGAGCTCTGCGGATAGTCCCTCGCACCCTCCTCTACAAGTACTTTCTTGATATGAAGAACGGACCTCATATCTCATCCTCTTCCCAGGGATTGCCAAGTGATTCAAGGCCACTTATTTTCCCCAGGGCATGGATTTTTTCCCTCAATCGCTGCCCGTTCTTGAAAA
>DAOVAK010000545.1 GCA_030671095.1 Deltaproteobacteria bacterium
TTGTTTGCACGTAATCTGGCCGATAGATATCATGGGCTATCTGCTCGGGATTTGCTTCATCTCTCTGTCTGCAGAATCCATAGGGTCAGGGGAATAAGGACGTTTGATCGAGATTTGCAGGCCGCATTCGAGGGATTGAGGTGATCGATATAAGCTGAATCCGTCCGCCGGAGTGGGGGACGCCTATATATAACGCCGGTGGGTCTAGAAGGTTAATGACCCTCATCCCTCTCTTCAAGAAGAAGGGGGCAGGTAAATATTTCTATCGAAATTCGATAGTTCTGGTCTAGGGTGGCGACTATCGAATACAGTTAGTACTATTGCATTTTGAAACGGGTACTAAAGCCATTTGGTGAAAGCCCAGGCAACTGAGGTCCACGTCACTTCAGCCCCGCTTTGCGCAAAACATCCTTTAAACGCTCATTTTCTGATTATTTCTTGAACGGTTGGGCCCTTACATAACGCTTGATTGAGAACTTTGGATTTAACCTGAGGACCTCTGTGGCTGCAGCACGGGCCCCCTTTTCCGCTTCCTCCTAAATGAAAGGTATGTGAAGTCTTAAAAAACGAGTTATATATTCATTGCGATTTCTTCTCCTTCATAGACGGATTCCAGGGCTTCCCTTGGCTCGGAGGCATCGCCAATGATGTAGAGTTCTGGTACTTTTCCTTCAAGGCTTTTGGCAATACGATCGTCTGGTTTCGAGCCTACGGCCAAGACGATGGTATCGAATCCCCCGATTTGCCTGATTCCGGAAGCGTCCTCCACCAGAGCATAACCTTTTCCTAGTTCTTTCACCTTGGTGGACGTAAGGATAGTGACTCCCTTTTCGGCGAGTCTCTGCGAAAGGTAGTGTATCAAATGGGTCACCAGATCCGATGCTATCTCCTCCAACATCTCGATTAGTGTGACCTCTTTCTCCATCTCCGACAAATAATCAGCCATCTCCGCGCCAATACCACCCGCCCCGACCACCAGGACTCGCCTTCCCACATTCGCTTCCCCAGTTAAGACAGCATCGACGGAAAGAGCGCCGCATTCTTCTACGCCTTTCCAGTCGGGAAAGAGGGGCACGGCCCCAGATGCCACGATCACCACATCCGGCTTATCAGTTTCCAATATCTCCGGGGTGAATTCTTTGCCCAGCTCCAGAGTTACCTCTAACCCGTTTACTCTCCTCTCGAGATAATCCAGAAAATCGTTCAGAACGGTGTTCTTAGGGGGAATAGCGGCGAGCCTCATTCTGCCGCCTAAGTTAGGATTTCTCTCATAGAGCGTTACTTGGTGTCCTCTCAGAGCAGCTATTTCGGCAGCTTTAAGGCCTCCAGGGCCGCCTCCAATAACCCATACCTTCTTGGGCAGATCGCTTTTCGAGAATTTGAATCTATTTTCATTGCCTGCCTCCGGGTTGACAGCACATCGAATCGCTTCTTTTGTTTGGGTCTGGATGCATCGATTACACGAGATGCAAGGAATTATCTCTTCAAGCCGTCCCTCTTTGGCTTTCTCCGGCATGTAAGGATCTGAGATCAAAGCCCGGCCCATAGAGACGAGATCTGCCTTCCCGTCTCCAAGAATCTGGTCCGCCATGACAGGGTTTCTAATTCTTCCAACTGTAATAACAGGGATACTCACTACCGATTTGATCGCCTGGGCCAGATGGACGAAAACGCCTTCTTCCACATAGTATGGTGGCTGGTTCAGGTAACCCGAGGCGGCGTTACACGCTGATATATGGAGTGCATCGGCTCCCTCCTTTTCCAATATTTGAGCGATCTGTTTAGTCTCCTCTATTCTGAGCCCTCCCTTGACGTACTCGTCGCCGCTCAATCTGCAGATGATAGGGAATTCCTGACCTACTCGGTTGCGCACTGACTTCAAGACTTCTGTGGCAAACCGGACTCGCCCCTGGATATCGCCTCCATACTGGTCTCTTCTCCTATTGGAAAAGGGAGAGAGGAAGGAACAGATGAGGTACCCATGGGCCATATGGAGTTCAACGCCGTCAGCACCGGCATTTTTGACCCTTTGGGCAGCTGCTGTAAATGCCTCGGTAATCTCCTGGATTTCGGTCACGGAAAGTTCCTGTGGGATTTCAGTTCGCGCCGGACAGGGTATGGGGGATGGCCCAACAATGGGAGACTCCGTAACTGTGGATGAGGTTTGCCTCCCTGCATGATTAATCTGGACGACGATTTTTCCCCCTGTCCGGTGGACGGCCTCAATCAGCTTTTCGATTTTCGAAGCGTGTTCGTCGGAGCGGATCATGAGCATCTTCGGGCTTGCCTTGCCCTGCTGAAGAATG
Organism: Deltaproteobacteria bacterium; assembly: GCA_030671095.1. Next base: position 2,307 of record DAOVAK010000545.1, read on the forward strand.
CCCGTGTGTTCGACGGTGATATATCCCACCCCTCCCCTCGCACGCTCCACGTAGTAGGCGATCTGTCGCTCGGTCGCAAAGCCCTCCGGGGTGGCGTAATGTGTTGCCATGGGAGGCATCACAATCCGGTTTTTCATCCCCAACGTTCCAATGGAAAAAGGGCTGAAGAGCTTATCTAGTTTCATTTTATCCCTCCTCCGAATAATAATATTTTGGCTATAATCTACAACCCACGCGGTATTTCCCCTTCGGAGCATGCTCAACCCACCGGGTGGTACCTTCTCCCCCCTTTCCTGCCAGGGTCCTTTGTTGTTGCTACTATTCAGGTTAAAAAATAAGTTGACAAGACGGGAGGCGTTTGTTATTGGAAGGTAAATACATAATATAATTAATAATGTGATTTTTTTAAAAGTCAATACATAAGGGAAAGATGGCTAAAGGAAAAAAGAAATCCGGTAGCCGGCCGGATCCAGCCCCCTCAACTCATATAAATAAAGCCTATATGGGCATCAGACAAATGTTATTTCACAAGGGAAGAACTGGGGTCGGACCAAGTTACTAACCAGTGCATAAAATAGTTTGCATTTTGGTGTTCAATATGTTAATATACGGGTAT
>DAOVAK010000114.1 GCA_030671095.1 Deltaproteobacteria bacterium
TTTTGGCGAGAAGATCCCTTCAGTTTCATCAAACCGGAAGAATTTGAAGCTTTAGGCATTGATCCCGCAGATATCCCACCCGGTACTTTTCCTGCCCGCAAGCATCCCCCCCATCTTCCGAGCCGGTTTGGGGGAAATGCCTATGGCTTTGGGTTCTTTGAAGTCTATGATCGGATGAGCCGCCAGGAGATGGAGCTGATCCATTCCATTACGTTTGAAAAACCGGAAGAGTTCAGAGAAAATTCCAAGAAGATTAACAGAATATACAAGAACATTGGACTGCTCATAAGATTTTCAAGCCAGGGCATGCCATATTACCTTATCCCGACTCACCTGGTATCAAGCTCTCTCACCACCCTGAGGAATAAGGCAGACGAAATTAGCAGGGTCATCCACTTCCACCGCAGAAAATACCTAAAGGAAAGTCACAAGATAGGCCTGTTAGCCCAGAGTGATGATCTGCTCGCGAATGATCTGTCCATCCGTTTCAAAGAACATCAGTTCGTCATTATAGATTCCATAGAAAAACTTCGGTTCATGGGTGAAACACTGGATCTGGTCATAATTCCCAGGGATATTTACGAAATCATCCGCATGGACAAATCGGTTGCTCAGTCAAGTGAGATGCTTTCCAAAAAGCAACTAGAGAAATATGCCATTTACATGCTGGGGAAGATCTATGCGTTGTTGAAACCGGATGGTGAGATTTTCCTTATTGCCCATAGGCACGCATCAAGAACGAACCAATCTGCCAGAATATCCTTCAAAACGGTTCAGGAAATAAAGAGCTTCATCCTGTTCAGCCATATCTTCAAAACCAGAAAGAAATACCAGGCAAAAGAGAAATCCTTGCAGGTTAATATTTTTGATTTTCAAAAATACCTGAGCGGTCTCTATGTGGAACAAGAGGTCATGGACACGCTAATGGGGGATCGAGATCTTGAGAGCACGAGCCTGGAAGAGATCAACCGATTACCCTACCTAAATTTCCCCCTCGATGATGAGCTTGCCTATGACCAAGAGAGGGTGTGGCCCCGGCTCTTCTCTATCTATTTTAGTGAGATACTTCTAGAACCACTCATTCCAGACTCAGTGAAGACTGAGTGGAAGAGGAGATTCTCCATCAAGGGTTACTCGCCAGATTATATGCTTATGTACCTGGTGCAAAAGAAGCCTTTAGAAGCGACCATGTCCCAACTGAGTAGGGACATCGAGGAGTCAAGGCTTTCGGGGTGCGCATTACCTCTCCTTGCCGATTATAAAGATTCCTTCGATTACCTGACACGTACGCTAAGAGTCTTGACCAGGATAAAAAGGAGGCGTTTTACGGGGATGCCGGAGATCTTTATGGCGCGACTGAGACAGCCCTTAGAAAACAAGAAGAGACGGTATCTCGCTTTGAATGATGTGTTAAGGCTCATGACCAAAATAAATCGCCTGGAGAGGATAGAGGCCTATTTCAACCCTGATAGGATTGAGGGTGCTGAAACCAAGGTATTGGAAAATCTGGAAACCCTTCCCTTTTTTGGGTTTAGCTACGGAGAATTGAAGGAGATCTTTCTTATCATTGTGGGCCACACAGCTATGGGCCGGGTGCTATCCGGGAAAATGAATGAAAAGGCCCTGAAGCCTGTCTCCGATCTGGCCCGAACATACGGCCAATCGCAAGCCCTCAATCTCCTCCGCTACTGCCGGCTCATGAGCATGGCTGAAACCGCAGCATCCAAGAGGAGCGATCTTAATCAAGGGCAACTGGCCGAGCTCTTCGACCTCTACGAGTTCATGGTCAGGGTGGTAACAAGTGGAGAAATGGACTGGGACCGGCTTTTGGATGAGAGGATCAGCTCCATCGGCGGGATCCACAACAAGATCATTCGAAAGATCCTGAAGATGATGAATCATTTTCAATTCCTCGACAATTGGTCTGAACTCAGAGACAAAGGGGAAATGGAGAAAGAATCGCTGGCTGATTACGATGAACAGAAACTGACCAGGATAGAGAATATCATCAAGCTTGTAACGGTCATAGAAGACTTCGAAAACATGTTCCTAAAGGGTGATCCGTTAAGGCTCCCCATATTTTACCGCAAATTCCTTGATATGGAATTCCATGGCACTGGCCATCTCTTTGAAAGAATGGACAGCCAGCTCGCTTTTATTCTTTTATGGATAACCGTTAATGTATCTCGTGGTGAAGTGATAAATTTCAACCCGATCCTGGCAGACGTGGAGTCCTCTAATATTGATCGTCGACTGAAGAAGGTGGAAGAGGAAGCCAAGGTCATTAATACCAGTTACCTGGACCTGGCCACCCTAGAACTGTTGGGTGAGCAGCTATACCAAACCGGGACCTCATTCATTTTGGGGACCGGCTTCCAGCTGAAAGTGAACGAGAGAACCCAGGCCCTAGATATCACTTACATAGACTTGGATGAAAACATCAGGCGTCTGGAATTCCTGAACAAGAAGTTCACTGGTCATAAGATATCCGAAATACCCATAGAAAATCTCACGACGTTAGATATTCTTTTTGCAAACCTGGAAAGCTTTTATCAGAGTCACTTGAGCCTGCTTTCTCAGAAAGACCCACAATTCAAGATACCCGCAAGACAACAAGGATGGTTCAGCAACGCGGAGAGTCTGAGGGAAGACCTCAGGCTCAACTTCATAAGGGTCATTTTCCATCCAGAGAATATATACACTGACCTTGACCTCCTTTACCGCCACTGTCGCTCTCTCCTAGATTTTGTTCTTCCTGAGCTGATGGCCCTTCAGGATTTGAAACTTACTGGAAAGATTTATCTCAAATCTCCCATTATAGATCACACCCTGGCCAGCACCAGGAAGATCGAGGCCCTGGTGAAGGGAGACAGGGAGAGTTTGCAGGATACTCAGTCCTTGCATCGACTCGCACAAAGGGAGTTCGGACCCTTAGCATCAGGGACTGTTGGTCTCAATGAATCTCAGATTGAGACAATGGAGGCAATCATAGGGCATCTGAGTCGTAATCGACCCCTCTTTGATGCCTTGATCAAGTCCTTCATATTCCGCGACCTGGGTCTGGTGCCGGCACTCAGAGAGAAGCATAAGGATGAGATCAATCCGGCGAATCATGCGCTAACAAGTGCCTTTTTTTTGGAAAAGGAGAAGATACCTCTCAGATATGGCATGGACAAGCGGGCCCAAGAGTACCTGTTACTCCTTGTAAGATACCATGATCTTCTTCATCATATGATCAGGGGTGAATTTTCTGTTTACGCCATCCAGGAGGTGATTAATTTCGGGGATAGAGACCTGTTTGATGCATTTTTCATAAGCTCATTCATCATGTTCTCGGCCATGAGGGAGGATCTCATACTGGAGGATTTGGCAACACGGCTGTTTCAACTAAGAGACCTCAGCCATAGGATCATGAAGGGAGAAACGACTCTGGAAGATCGCCTGAATGAGATCTATACCCGGAGGGGACGTCTTTCCTATGCCCTGGAGGCATATGAGCAGAGCGGTCTCCCAGAGAATATGACGCCCGTTGAATACCTTGGGTCATGGAAAGGGGTTGAATCAGAAGAGGAGCGTTATGTTCGTGCTGGGAGAATGATATACGCCATGGAGAGGATTTTCAGATTGCGGGGCATAAGGTATGTTGAATTCCCCGACCTAGCAAGCCTCCTGGTCAAAGTCCCCCTCAAATTTATCTACAAAAAGAGAAGCTATTTCGGGATCGGTTATTCCTCTTTTGAAAAGGAACTCTTCGAGGCCCATCGCATATATAACAGCCTCCAGAGGTTGCCGGAAATGGTAAGGCATTTCATTTTAGAGCACCTGGTTACTGACGAAGTGCGCATATTTGGATTCGAAAATGTGGGGATCTATCTGAACTACGAAAACTTGATTAAGCTCCTTTTGATCTCCCTTTTGGGTTCACAAAAGTTCAAACAAGGTCAAAGGCCCGTAAGCTTGAATTTCCTGCATATGGCAGAGGAGATCGCGAAGCGCTATGAGGCCGTGAATGACACGCTGAGCAACATCTCCGTGGAAAAGCTATGGGAAAACACGTATCAACCGAATCACTTTTTCAAGGCAAAGACGGGCCTTGTCATGAAAAAGGACAGCTCTCAGAGGGTGCTTTCCGTTGCTTTCGTGGATAAGATCAACATGTCTCAGAAGATATCCTATATGGGGAGCATCACTGACGTGGAACAACTCAAGAACTACTTCCACCACAGTCTCAGATCATTGAGAAAAAGCCCCTTTCATACTGAAGACTACGAACTGCCATTGGAAGAGGCATACGATAAGAGATTGGTGGAGATTACAGACCTTATGCTGGATCAAGTTAAACAGCAAATGACTTTATTGAATGACTTGAGAGAAATCCAGAACCTTTTCTCTGATCTCATGGATCGTGCTTTGGAAATCGGATTCACCGATGACCAGAGAAACAGACTAAGCGATCTTTATAAGGTAAGAAAAGACCAGATAAGGAGGGAAAAGCTGGACGAGATCAACGCGTTAATTGAAACTATAAATGACACCCATGAACTCAAGGATTACTGGGACAGTGTAAAGTGGTATCTGATGAATAATCGGCCATTCCTGGGAAAGGAATTTGAGAATCTTATATCGAAGAAATTTGATGAGGCGACGATAAGGATAAAAAAAATCCAGGAGTTTCAGAACGCCACATAGAAATCCCCCTCTGTCCCCCTTTACTAAAGGGGGAAGATCTCTTCACTACTGTTTTAGCAGTTTCAAAACCCATCCCGCAGGGCGGGATGGTGTAGTTAAGCTTTGCTCGTGAAATGATGATTCAATGTTTGCGCCGGTAAAGGAGCTGTGCTCTTTCATTGTGAGGCCACGCCCCATTTCTCCCTCCGGGGCGTAGGCCCTACGGGCTGGAGGCAAGGCCGCATCTACTGTGTGAGTGGGCGGTGCCCCAATATTTTGCGGTTTAACAAAGTGCCGGGAGACTACCAGGGGCGCAGAGGCGCAAACCTCAAAATATTGGGTCACTGCGGGGCCCGGTGGAATTTTTTTTGAGATACGGCCTTTCGAAAAGGGCCGTAGTCTCATCCTACTAGCCCCTACGGGGCTTGAGCAAAGCCGGGTCTCTGGGCCCGGATTCTTTAGTAACAACTGTCAAGCGGATAATCAAAGCCCATTTTTGAGCGTTACTGTAGTCACTTTAGTTCACTTTAGTCACTTCAAATGAACGGAGGTCTTATGAAATTCTTTATTGATACAGCGAATGTGGAAGAGATAAGAAAGACGAACGATTTAGGGCTATTGGACGGCGTCACGACAAATCCTACGCTGGTCTCTAAAGAAGGGAGGGAGTTCAAAGGGTTAATCAAAGAGATTTGCAGTATTGTGGATGGTCCGGTGAACGCTGAGGTTGTAAGCACGGATGCGGAAGGAATGATCAACGAGGCGAGGGATCTGGTAAAGCTGGCCGATAACATTGTGGTCAAAATACCTTTGATCGAAGAAGGCTTGAAGGCGGTTAAGATTCTGGCTGCAGAGGGCATAAAAACCAACGTGACCCTATGTTTCTCTCCCACTCAAGCCTTGATGGCCGCTAAGGCGGGTGCTGCCTATGTGAGCCCTTTTGTGGGCAGGTTGGATGATATCAGTAGCACGGGTATGGATTTGGTGGAGCAGATGATCACCATATACGACAATTACGGTTTTGATACCGAGATTATCGTAGCCAGTATCCGAAATCCCACACATGTGGTTGACGCTGCCCTTATGGGAGCGGATATTGCCACAATTCCCTACAAGGTCATTCAGCAGTTGATAAAGCATCCGCTGACGGATATTGGCCTTGAAAAATTCTTGGCTGATTGGAAAAAGATGGGTTAAGCATGTCTGCCACGAGGCAAGCGGTCTCCTGTGCCATCGGGTTATCTCTTATTTTAGGGTTTTGCAGTCTGTCTTCAGCAGATATTTATCGCTATCAGGATAAGAACGGCGTGTGGCACTTCGCCGATATCAAGAAAGACACGGGCTACAAACTCTACCTCCGGACTCCCAAAAAAAAGGCATCCCAATATATAAAAGAATACGAGGGGATTATTGTGCAGGCCGGTCGGAGGTTTAAGGTAGATCCATCGCTGGTCAAGGCGCTGATCAAGGCTGAATCGGATTTTGACGATAGTGCGGTATCAAACAAAGGCGCTCAAGGTTTGATGCAACTCATGCCCGAAACGGCGAATGCTATGGCAGTGGCGAACCCTTTTAGTCCGGAAGAGAATATCTTTGGGGGAACCCGTTATTTTAGTCTTCTCCTGGAGCGCTTTAAGAACGACAAAATCTTGGCCCTTGCTGCCTACAATGCTGGCCCCGAAGCGGTGGAGAGCTATGGAGGCGTGCCTCCGTTTCCTGAAACAAAATCTTTCGTTGCAAAGGTGTTGGATTATTATGAAGAGTATAAGTCTGGCGCAAAATAATGAGCAGCGAAAACATGGATGGCATCGGGGTCTGTTTTTAGAACGGAGGGTCTATGAAAAAGGATCGTGAGGGCGAGGTGATATTTAATTTACCCAACACCCTGACCATCCTCAGGTTGCTCTGTATTCCCCTCGTGGTTATATGCTTGAGAGATCCCGGAAGATTGGGCAGTTCTCTTGCGGCCCTGTTTTTCGGATTAGGCTTTGTAACAGATTTCTTAGATGGTTTTTTTGCAAGAAGATATGGCGAAATCACCACATTGGGTAAACTTCTTGATCCACTGGCAGACAAAATTCTTGTTTCCGTCACAATGGTTATGCTGATCCCCTTGGACCGAATTCCCGCCTGGATAGTGATGCTCATCATCGCCAGAGAGATAGCTGTGACGGGATTGAGAAGTATTGCGGTCAATAGGGGAGTCGTCATCCAGGCGAGCGCACTGGGAAAATATAAGACCGCGCTTCAAGTGACTGCCACAATAGGTCTCTGTCTCCATTATGAGTATTTCAACATTGATTTCCATAAGGTGGGGATGATCTTCCTCTGGATTGCGCTCATTTTTACCCTCTGGTCAGGATGGGCATATTTTCGCCATTTTCATCGGGTAATTTTCCCCAAAAAAGGGGGAAAATAGGGGCGAAAAAAGGGCCGTTGAGAGAGTGGGCTCGGAAGGGGAATCGCCCTGATTTTTCGTTGACAAATGATTCTTACACTATAAAATGAAAACACTTATGCGGGAATAGCTCAGCTGGTAGAGCCTCACGTTGCCAACGTGGTTGTCGCGGGTTCGAATCCCGTTTCCCGCTCCAGGATATGAAATGTTTCGGGCGGCATAGCCAAGTGGCTAAGGCAGCGGTCTGCAAAACCGTTATTCACCGGTTCGAATCCGGTTGCCGCCTCCATAGTAATATCAAGGGGTTGTAACTCTATGGGTCGCAACCCCTTTTCTTTTCCCTGTTGACCAGGATGCGGAGTCATGAACCCCAAAAGTCTCTGGTATTTTCAGGCCCATCCGGATCATTTTCACAGAGGGGAAGGTACATGGAAATAATGGGGAGCCCCGCAAAGTCTGTGATGGGGCGTAACAAGTCCTT
>DAOVAK010000326.1 GCA_030671095.1 Deltaproteobacteria bacterium
ACTCTCTAATCTGATTATTAAATCATCCTTACATACCAAGAGTTAATTAATTATGCCTGATCCCGTTTAATGGCTTCAGTCATCAGATGCTATATGTCAGACATATCACAAGTTTTTGAACCTGTTGAAATTCTTAGGTACTAGCAAGATATACCAACTCTCAAGATAATTGTTACTGCATGCCCTGCACCAACGTGCCCCATTATGAAACTTGAGGGTACCTCGCTTCAAGTTTTATAGGAACCGGTCGATTTAATTATTTAGCCCCATCCGCTTTTCCCTTAATAATTATATGAAAAAATATTGATATACTGAAAAAAATCTGCCAACATCATTGACTAACACATAACTTCATTAGGCAATGGAGCCCTCAATGAATTTGTTTCATAAGGGAGACATAAGTCTTTTTGTTGGAGACTCTTTACAAGAGCCCTCTGAGCTTCAATTTCTTAATAAACTTTGCTCTGATCTTATGGAAATGGGTGAAGGAGGTATGATTAAAATTATATAAAATTATGAAAAGGAGTACGACATGAAAGCTTTGGTTACCGGGGCCGGAGGTTTTATCGCCTCCTATCTCATTCCCGAACTCCTGGATAGGGGCTGTGATGTGGTGGCTTTTGACATTGCCAAAGAACCGGTCCTTCTTGCACCGGTGTGTGACCGTGTCACCTATGTGCAAGGTGATCTGGCCTCCGCCGCGGACCTCTACCGAGCCATGACGACCCATCAGATCACGGATGTCTTTCATCTCGGTTCCATCCTCGCAGGCCCTTGCGAAGAAAACCCCATCCACTGCTTTGATGTGAATTTCGGATCCGCCTTGATATTGCTGGATGCCTCGGTTGCTTTGAATGTAAGGCGTTTCCTGATGATCAGCTCCATAGCGGTTTTTGGTCGGGGTGCACCCGAGCCCGTAGCAGATGATGCCCTCAAAAACCCTGCCAATGTTTACGGCCAGACCAAACTGGCGAGCGAACATATGCTACTCTGGTATGTGAATCATCACGGTCTCGATACCAGGGCCCTTCGATTTGCCTGGGTCTTTGGTCCGGGACGGACGCGGGGGATTACGGCCTTATATTCCTCTTTGCTTCTGGATGCCATCGCGAGGGGAGAACCTCTGGAGGTACCAAACCCGGATGAAAAGGGCGACTGGTTATACGTCAAAGACGCGGTCAAGGCTATGATGATGCTCTGGGAAGCGGAGAAATCCGAACAAAGGATCTATAACGTGGCTGGCGGCGTGCATTCCATTCGGGAAGTGCTTGAAATAGCAAAGAAGATTAAAGGTGACGCGAAAGTGACCTTTCTTGAGGGCGGATCAGCTGCTTCCCCCTATCCCGTGGCTTATGATGATCGGGTTTTCCGTGAGGAGATCGGGTTCGAACCCGGCTACACCATTGAAGCGGCTGTGAAGGAGCATCTTGAGGTCGTTTCGGCGAAACCCACAATCCTTTTGCCGCTCAACCCATCCTACAAAACTGTTTGAAGCTTCGCAGGTTAAAATCCGGAGGGAGAAAATGAAAGAGGTGTTATTGGATTATGGTGATAGGCACATGCCTGTTGAGCTTCCTGACTCAGCCGTGGTGGTGCGATACGGCGAGACCTATACCGATCCACCGGAAGTAGATCCTGTGGAGGCCACGAGAAGGGCATTGGAAAACCCGCTCGGATTTCCCCCTCTTCGTGAACTGGGCGGCCCTGACAAAAAGGTGGTTATTGCATTCCCGGATCGGGTCAAGGGAGGGGTGCATCCAGCCTGTCACAGGCGGGTGGCCATTCCCATGATCCTTGAGGAACTACAGAAGGGTGGGGTGAAAAGGGAGAACATCACCCTTCTATGTGCCATTGGGCTCCACCGGAAGAACACTCTCGAAGAATGGTACTGGTACCTCGGTAAAGAGATTGTGGGTCGGTTCTGGCCGGATCGTATTTTGAATCATGATGCTGAATCCCCGGATCTCTGCAATTTCGGCGCCGATGCCATGGGAAACGTGGTCCAGTGCAACCGTCTTGTTGCGGAAGCCGATTTACCCATTGTAATCGGCCACTGTACCGGCAATCCCTATGGTGGGTACAGTGGGGGGTACAAGATGATCGTCACGGGTTTGTCCGGATGGTGCTCCATTGCCTCCCACCATTGTCCGTCAACCATGCATCGGGAGGACTGGCTGGGCGCCTCGACATCTTCCCATATGCGGCATCAATTCAAGTCCATCGGTCAGGCCATGGAGCAGGGTATCGATAAAAAAATCTTTGGTGTGGATGCCGTTCTCGGGCAAAAGTCCCAAATCCTGGACGTAAAGGCCGGGGAACTGGCACTCATTGAGGATGCGACATGGCCCCTTGCCGATATACGAACGAATATCTTACTGGATATGGAAGAACCTGCGGACATCCTGATCATGGGTCTGCCGCGAAATTTCCACTACGGGCCGGGGATGGGGACCAACCCCATCCTCATGAGTTTGGGGATCGGAGGCCAGCTCTCCCGGTGCTGGCATGCATTTCGAGAAGGTGGCGTCATTATTGCCGCCTCTGTCTGTGACGGCTGGTTCAATCCAAACTGGTTCCCTTCATACAAGGAGACCTATGAGGCCCTTCAAAACTACTGCACGGCAGCCGAGTTCCTGGATTCAGGGAATGCCCTGAGCATCGCTACAGACACGGAATATTGTTTCAGATACTCCAACTACTATACCTATCACCCCTTTCATGCCATGTCCATGATCAGCGGTGGCAGTGTTCCGCTATTGCGGACCCAAGCCACCTTCATCGCCGGAGCCAAGGCTCCCCGTTATGCCAGGGGAATGGGTTTCATTCCGGTAAGTACATTCGAAGAGGCTTTTACACGTGCGAAGAAGATCGTGGGCAGTAATCCGAGTATCCTGTGCACGCCGGAAGCATTTTCGGGAGGTGTGGGAGTCCATCTACACTGCAAGTGAGTTTCAGCGATATGATGGGTAAACTAACATCCAAAGAAAGAGTATTATTGGCGCTAAACCATGAAGAAACTGACAGGGTTCCCGTTGATTTCGGAGGAACGATAGCCACCACCATCGTACTTCCTGCCTATGAGAAATTAAAAAAGTTCCTTGGATTTGAACACGAAACGAAGATCAGGGCCGCACGTGCCCAAACCGTCATTCCGGATGAATCCGTTCTTGAGTACTTCAAGGTCGATACACGACCTCTTGTGCTCGGGGATTTCAGCGGGCAAAAAGCCCGAAAAATCAAAAAAAATGCATTTGTGGACGCATGGGGGGTTACCTGGAAAAAGGCAGAAGACGGCCATTATATCAATGTGGATGGCCCTTTTCAAGAGGGTGAACCGGGAATTTCCGCACTGGAGAACCACACTTGGCCCGATCCGGATGACTCGGCACTCTATCAAGGATTGAAGGAGCATGCCGAGTTTCTCAGGAAAAATACGGATTGTGCCATAGTCCTGGGCCTACCCCTCGGCGTTATTCACCAGAGCCAGTTCCTGCGAGGGTTTGCCGAGTGGCTCATGGACCTGGCGGGCGACCCTGAATTTGCAGAAGGTCTGATGGATCGCATCTGCGATATCTGGTGCCGCATCGCTCAAAACGCATTGGAGGCTGTGGGGAAGAATGTGGATGTTGTCGAATGGGGAGACGACGTGGCCATGCAGGATTCCCTGTTTTTTAGCCAGAATACCTACCGAAAGCAGATAAAACCCTATCATCAAAAGATGATCAATACAATCAAGTCAAGATCCGAGGCGAAGGTCCTTTTTCACTCCTGCGGCGCGGTGTTTCCGCTTATTGAGGATTTCATAGACAATGGCGTGGATGCCCTGAACCCCGTTCAGGTGAGTGCAAAGGGCATGGAGCCCGTCCAACTCAAAGAAAAATTCGGGGACCTTATCACGTTCTGGGGCGGGATAGACACGCAATATGTTCTCCCCAAGGGAACCCCGGAAAGTGTAAAAGAAGAAGTCCGAAGAATAATTGAGGAACTCGGAAAGGGTGGGGGATTTGTTCTCGCCAGTGTGCACAATATCCAGGCCGATGTCCCAACTGAAAACGTCGTGGCCATGTTTGAAGAGGCTGGAAAAGTTAAATGGCGTTAATGATACGAACTTGACAGTCCAAAGTTTTCAGAGATCATTCCTTTAAGTCCCCCTTTTATAAAGGGGGATTTAGGGGGATTTCAATAGGTTAAAGAAAAATCCCCCCCTACAGGCTGTCTGATAACTTTTAAATGAAACTTTTTTATTGACATTTTGCATTAATTATTATATAATTTTATCAATATTTATAATGGAGGATCAATATTGATAAATACAAGGAATTATGACCAAAACCAGGGTCTCATGTTT
>DAOVAK010000281.1 GCA_030671095.1 Deltaproteobacteria bacterium
AGAAGGGGTTTGAGTTGGTTATGGGGGTAATTCGGCGTCTTTTAGGATAGGAGAAATGGCATCCCTTTTTGACAAAATAGGGTGTTTTTCGGGCCAGTCAATGGCCAGTTCAGGATCATCCCATCGGATCGTGCGTTCATCCTCAGGGGAATAAAATTTGGTGCATTTATAGAATACGTCTGCTTGTTCGCTAAGAACACAAAAACCATGGGCAAAATCGGGGGGGATATAAATTCCCATTTTGTTCTCAGAAGAGAGTAAAGTTCCCTGCCATTTCCCAAATGTGTGTGAGCCTCGCCTTATATCCACAGCCACATCAAAGACCTCTCCGGACAGTACCCAGACCAGTTTGCCTTGAGGTCTTCTCAATTGATAATGGAGCCCCCGGATCGTTCTCTGGCGAGAACGGGATCGATTGTCCTGAATGAAATCTCCTTTGATCCCCGCATTTTCGAACTTCGCTTGGTGATACATCTCCGAAAAATAACCTCGATCGTCCTGGAAGATTTCAGCCTCAATAATGATGATCTCTGGGAGAGTGGGGGAGGGTGTAAAGTGCATAACTTCAGCTCCGCTTCCTTCCTGCTGGAGTATTGGAGCAATGGAGTACTGGAGTGATGGATTTAATCGAAGGCCTAAAGCGTGATGCGTAGGAGCGAGGCAAAACAGGAAATCCAGCATCAGCCCTCAAGCTTTGTGCCTTTCCGCTTAGGTTAAATTGTTCTGCCTGTGCAACCAGTGTTCCAGTATTCCAACATTCCATTATTCCGTTCTTGCTTATTCTTCCTCTTCTTGGCGGATCTTTCGCAAATAATCCCCATAGCTGCTGTTTTTCATAGTGAGGGCCAATGCTTCCAACTCTTTCTTTGAAATGTAGCCCATAAAGTATGCGATTTCCTCCAGGCAGGCTATTTTTAGGCCCTGGCGCTGTTCAATGGTCTGTATAAAATTTGTGGCCTGTAGTAAGGATTCGTGAGTTCCCGTATCCAGCCAAGCAATTCCCCTGCCCAATTTCTGCACCTTCAGCTGGCCCTTTTTCAAGTAGGCGCGATTAATATCGGTGATTTCATATTCCCCCCTGGCAGACGGCTTCAGGCTGGCCGCAATCTCGGAAACATGATGATCATAGAAATAGAGGCCGGTCACGGCCCAGTTTGAGATCCGGGATTTAGGCTTTTCAACAATGTCTGACGCCCTGCCATCACGATCGAAGACCACAACCCCATATCTTTCTGGATCATTGACCCAGTAAGCAAAAATGGTAACACCCGCTTGGGCCTGGGCCGCTTTTTGGATGTGACCCACAAGGTCGTGGCCATAGAAGAGGTTATCACCCAGGATGAGGCAGCAGTGATGATCTGCAATGAATTCCTCTGCGATAATAAAGGCCTGCGCCAACCCCTCTGGTTTTGGCTGTTCCGCATAATGGAAGGAAAGACCAATCTGTTGGCCATCGCCGAGGAGTCTTTCAAATAGGGGTAGGTCCGTAGGCGTTGAGATGATCATAATCTCTCGAATACCCGCTAGCATCAAGACAGAGAGGGGATAATAGATCATGGGTTTGTCATAGATGGGCAAAATTTGCTTAGAAATGGTTTTTGTCGCAGGATAAAGTCGGGTGGCATGGCCGCCAGCCAGTATGATCCCCTTGATTTTCTTACTGTGTCCCATTCAGCCTCTCCCCGTATTGTTTCCGGTAGTATTCCATATAGCTCCCATCCTGGATATCCTCCACCCACTTGAAGTTCTGAAGGTACCAATCAATGGTCCGTTGAATCCCCTCCTCGAAGGCTACCTTGGGCTCCCAGAGCAGATCTTTGTTTATCTTGGCGGTGTTGAGGGCATATCTCCTATCGTGTCCTGGCCGGTCAGAGACATATCTGATAAGGTCTCTTCTTGGACGGTTGCTTATGAGCCCCAGTTTTTTATCCAGCGTGTCGCATATGAGATGGACGATCTCTTTATTCCTTTTCTCACAGTTGCCACCGATATTATAACACTCGCCAGTGACGCCCTGTTCCATCACGGTCAGCAGCGCGCTGCAATGATCTTCCACATAGAGCCAGTCTCTAACGTTCTCTCCGTCCCCGTAAATGGGTAATTCAATACCTTTCACAGCATTTGTAATCATTAAAGGGATCAGCTTTTCCGGAAATTGAAAGGGACCATAGTTATTGGAGCAGTTGGTAATAATGGCGGGCAGGCCGTAGGTTCGACAGTAGGCCCTAACCAAATGATCAGAGGATGCCTTGCTGGCAGAATAGGGACTGGATGGGTCATAAGGTGATCGTTCAGTGAAGTAACCCGTTTCCCCTAACGACCCATAGACCTCGTCTGTGGATATATGGAGAAAACGTTTCCCTTTCAGCTGCTTCGGATCATCTTTGGCCCAAGAGGTTCTTGCCGCCTCGAGGAGATTGAAAGTGCCAATGATGTTCGTACGGACAAATATCTCAGGGCCCATGACACTGCGGTCAACATGGGATTCGGCAGCAAAATTGATCACCCAGGTTATCTCAAACCTCTCAAAAATATCACGAATGACCTCTTTCTCTGCAATATCTCCTCTTATGAACAGATATCGTTCAGGATAGTTCTCATCCACATCCGTCAGATTGGCCAGGTTCCCTGCATAGGTGAGTTTGTCAATATTTATGACTTTTACATCCTCCCTTTTCTCGAGGATGTATCTCACAAAATTGGCGCCTATGAATCCGCAACCTCCGGTAATTAAGATTTCTATCGGTCTTTGGTCAGGTGATTGGGGCATAATAGGAATTTTTATTTCAATAGGTTTCTACTGATTGATTTTTATGAATTTTTAATTATATTTAAATATCATAAGGGATGTCAACGAGGTTTAAGTTGAAGGCCTGATCGTAGGGAGAGGCCAAAAGGCAAAATATTTCGCTCTAAGTGATTTTTGAGAGGAAAAGGGAGGGCATCATGAAGATAAAAGATTTTATGAAGACAGATTTGATCACCGTTGAGACAAGGACGCCCATTATGGAAGCCCAAGAGATCATGCGGGGAAAAAAGATCAAACGGTTGCCCGTGATGAAAAAAGGCAAACTTGTCGGGCTCGTGACCAAACATATGCTCATAGAGGCGGCGCCATCATCCGCCACAAGCCTCAGTGTATATGAACTAAACTACCTCCTGTCCAAAATGACGGTGGACGATATTATGGTAAAGGACCCCATCACCATCACACCCGATTATCCTGTAGAGGCAGCCATTTGGCTGGGCAAAAAACATGGCATCGGGGCCTTCCCCGTTGTTGATGATGGTAAACTGATTGGAATCATTACGGAATCAGATATTTCCGGGGTCCTGTCAGAGGTTCTTGGCTTGGAGCGTGAGGGCGTGCGAATTACCATCGAGGGGTTGGGTAGCCAACTGGGTGAACTGAGAGAAATCATTGGGGTATTGGATGAGCACAAGAGCCCCCTGTTGAGCATTATCAGCATTCCGATGCATAGGAAGAAGGATTGGATCATCGTGTTAAGGGTTCAGGGCTCTCATGCTGAGGGCATTGTGAAAGATCTGGAGAAAAAGGGCTTCAGGGTCACCGACGTAAATTGAAGCTGAAAGCCTTTCTAAGCCCGTCGTTGGGTCGTTATTTCAAATGGCTTTTTTAGCCTTTTCTCTGGTCTCCATAGGAAATCAGAATATGCTCAGATCATTGCGTGCTTGGCTTGGTTTTTCAGCATGGAATAAGAGGAGGAGGGGGAAGCAGGATGAGCAAGATCACGTTTATGAAGACAGGAGATCGGAAGAAGGGAGTGAAAGCAACGCTCCAGGCATTGGATAGCAATCCAGTCCGGGGCAAAAACATCCTCATCAAACCCAACTTCAATACAGCAGACCCCACCCCAGGTTCCACGCACAATGACACTTTAACGTCCCTGGTGGATGAGATCTGGGCCATGGGGGCGAAATCCATCACTTTGGGTGAGAGAAGCTATCCGCCCACCTCAGAGGTGATGAAAAGAAAGGGCATTGTGCCCCTTCTTGAACAGAGGGATGTGAAGATTATCGACTTTGATACCCTCAATGAAAGAGACTGGGTTGCGTTCAAACCAAAGGAGAGCCATTGGTCAGATGGCTTTAGGATTGCGCGTCCCATTCTGGAAGCGGAGTTCCTCCTATCCACCTGTTGTCTAAAGACGCATCAGTTTGGCGGTGTCTTTACCATGTCCCTCAAACTCCATGTGGGGGTCGTGCCCACATCTCGACATGGCTTCCCATACATGGGTGAGCTACATCAATCCCCGCACCAGGAAGAGATGATTGCAGAAATCAATGAACCTTTTTCCCCTGACTTGGTTGTCCTGGATGGAATTGATGTGTTTGTGGACGGGGGTCCTGCCATGGGGAAGAGGGCGAAGGGGAACGTATTTCTTGCCTCAACGGACCGTGTGGCCACTGACGCCGCGGGATTGGCCCTCCTGAAGGTCTTGGGAAGCAACAGCGCCATTATGGAGCGAAAGATCTTCGAACAGAGACAGATCTCAAGGGCCGTTGAACTCGGCCTAGGTGCATCTTCTGCCTCGGAAATCGATCTGGTCCCAGTGGATACAGATAGCAAAGAATACTCTGGTCAGGTCGCTAAAGTGCTGCATATGGGTTAAGGGCTGTGGTACCCAGATATTCCCTGAAGGCATGACCTGGAAGTTTTGGGGAACGTTCGCGATACAATTACTGGATTAATGCTATACTTTAATAACATATTAAAACTATTTGAGTTTAAGTAATATTTTGGCCTTTTGAAGCAGCCGTGCAAAAACCCT
>DAOVAK010000411.1 GCA_030671095.1 Deltaproteobacteria bacterium
TTTGATAGCAAAGATCTCAACGAGTTGGCCCGCCTTCGGCACCACATAAAGTGCAGTGACTATGCTCCCCTCTTCTTGGGCCATTTTTATTCCTGCCTCGAGGGCATTCAAGCTATGCTGTGAACCGTCTATGGGGACCAAGATATGATGATAGACCATGCTGTCCTCTCTTGAGAAAGAATGATTATTGGTTGTCCTCTCTCGTTCAGGAGATGCTTCTCCCAGATGGATAAGGAGGTGCCTCCCTGGTCCGGCAAGGAGCCCGACCCGGAGTCTACCATTACAAGGTCCTCACAGTGGACTCGGAGAGAACATATTCCTTGACCAGTTTCTGTTTTCCGAAGTGGGTCCTGAAAGTCCAAAAGATGATAAGGAATGTGGCCACTATGCCGCTGCCAAAAAGGAAAATTTTACTGCCCGTTTCAAGCATGGTAGCCACAGACCCAGAGAAATGGACTATATCCATTTCCTGCAAATAATTAGGAATGGCCAGTCCCCGCGAAACACAGCAGAGAAGGATCAGGATGGCAGTTACCAACCTGATGTATAACTCCTTTACAAAAGCGGTGCCGAGGGCCCCAATGTAAATCCCAACCAGAGATCCAACATATAGGAGTAGAGTTAACCTCAGGTCAACAAAACCCCCGAGGGCGTAATTGAAGGCTCCCCAAGCACCCATGAACATGGCCAGGAACAGCTCGGTTCCTGCAGCCACCACGGTGGGCACGCCGAAGACATAAATCATGGCGGGAACACCGATGAAACCGCCAACGCCAATGGTGCCGGCCATGTAACCCACGGCCGTTCCAATCAACAAGATAGTCCAGAGAGAAATACTGACTCCAGCGACCGGGAATCGAATCATGGGGGGTATTCGGAGTTTGCTCGAGAGTTGGAGCAAAGTTTTTGAGGGCCCTGCTGCCCCACCTTTTAGAGTTCGCAAAGCATCTTTCAGCATAGATCCGCCGATCAAAGTCAGAGTCAGCACGAAAAAGGCGCTGACGTAGAGACTCGATCCGGCCTTGCCCAGCTTGTGGAAAAAATAACCATTTGTCCAAACCGCCATCTTAATCCCCACTAGAGCGCTAATGAGAAGAAAGATCGCCAGCTTCTTGTCCACATGGCCCATCTCGCCATGTTTTTTTGAACCCATCATGGCCTTACCAAATTTGTGGGTAATATTGGCCCCCACGGCCATCACTCCGGGCACACCCAGGTTCATCATTCCTGGGGTCATCAAAAAAGCTCCTCCTGAGCCGATGAATCCGGAAAGAGTTCCACCCATAAAGCCCAGCAACGCCACGCCAAAGTACTTCCAGGGAGCACTGATGAGCATATCGGTTACGATCTGAAGTTGTTCAAGAGTAATATGACCAGTTACTGCTGGGGCTGCCATATTTGTTCCTCCTTCTATTAGAAAATGAGTCCGAGATTAGTGGTTAGCTCCAGCCGATTTCTCCAATCCAATAAGTTTTGGCAAACACTCTGTAAAAGTTCCGTAGATATAGGCATGAACTGGCACAGTCAACATTACCGCGAGAGCTCCCAGAACGGTTCCTTTCATGTAGATAGCGTGATTCAGTTTGTCTAGTTGAGGGAAAAACAGAAAGTAGCTAACCGCCGATAGAGCGCCAAACAAAAGCAGACGGGTGAGGGTTTTCCCGTTCGACCCCTTTTGGGCAGGCAAGAGGCTTGCCAGCGGTAAAACCGGGCAATTCAAAAGAGCGCTTATATCCTCAAGATGCTTGATACCTTTCTCGACAAGAGGCTCGAGGTCTATGTCTCCCGCTATGATGATATCAACGGGAGTAAATTCCTCCAGAGCTGTCATGAAGGCACTGGGGACCAGGTGAACAACCTTCCAGTCAAAAGTCATGCCGCGAGCTTTCAGATTTTCCTCGACCTTCCGACCAAAGTCGCTTGCCTTCTGCTCCGCTACCTTTATCTGCTTTTCCTGGACATTTATCCAGTCTGCCGTCTCCATTGAAACAGGAATGAGAAACAGAGCTGACAACTCCGCCCCTCTACTTGTGGCGACCTCGATGACTTGATCGAGGTGGCTTGATTGTCCGTCAATGTTTTTTCCCATAAAGAGTATTTTTCCCATAACAGTTCTCCTTCACTACCTCCTTTATCGGGTTAAAGTCATTACGCGGCCAAATAGAAATCACGAAAAACATTAGTGAGTTAAGAGGTTACACAGAACACAGGAACCCCCGCTATTTCCTCCTCCGGACAGCTTTCGCGCTCGGCGAGCACGAATTCCACCCGGCGCAGCGTCTGGCAAGAATCTCTGATACACTGAGCAACCTCCCCAAACTTAACCAAGTGGGTGAAAACGATTCCCTTCTCCCCGCAGGCCTGACGGAATGGTGCAACCCCATCCGAGCATCTGCTTTTGAACTGTTGGCAGCGCATGTCACCGTCTGGCTCTTGCGAGGAGGATCCTGTTTGCACGGGGCCCACGTTAAGGGTGACGATTGCGAAGCCCATACGATCGGCGAATCCCACGGCGTAGTCTTGCAGCTCCCTGGAAAAGGTATCCTCGTGTCCCACCACCAATACTTTGGGGATTTCAGCCAGTTCCGCCCGAATCAGCTCCTGAGCCTCCTCCTGCAGACCCGCCTCTGCGAAAGTGATCGCCTCAGTGTAGCTTTCGATTCTTTCTCTCAGAGTCTTGGCCCGACGCCCTTTAGCCATTACCAGGTGCCCATTACCCTTTTTCTTCTTGCGCATCATTTTTCTCAACCCTCTCAGCGTGGATCAAATTCTTCCACTGTCCTGCCCACATGGGGTTTGTGCCTAACGGCGTGCTGAAGGAACATGGAGTTTTGCTCTGGGCCTCCGCCTTAAGCGCTTCTCTTTGCGCAGTCGCTTTTTCTCTCTCAGAAACTCCCTGGCCGTGTCGTGCTCCCCTGCTTCAGCGAAGGTGATCGCCATCATGATTCTTTCGAGTCTTTCCCTGATACTCACGGTCCATCCTCCTGTAATCTTTTAATTTTTCTCATCTTTTGTGCTGTTCTTTGCTGTGAAAATGAATCAACGACCGTGCCAAAGTGGCGAATCAAGACATATCTTATTGTTATTATTCGTTATTCTCCGTTTATGTAGTTCATGCCTCACATCTACATAATGTTGCACATCGCAACCTCAGTGGATAACAATTGAGTATTTTCATTTGATATCAATGTGTTATTCGTGGTTTCACTGAAGAGGAGGGCGGTTGCAAAACGCAACCTCCTTCAGGACTTCTGAGTTGGGATGTAACTGCTGAGATTTTGCAGGTGGGCTCGAGGGCTTGTTCTCTCTTGCGTCCGCTTTCGGTCGGACCAAGCTATCTTATTGGAATTAAATAATAAAGGTCTAAAAAATAGGTATTTTTCGGGCTTAAAGTGCCATTTTTAGCGCCAAAATTGAGCCTGTAAGTCCCATTTTTGACCCTAAAACAGAAGCTTTTCATTGTCATTTCAATTTGTTGCCTTGGTCCGACCTCAGTTCCCAGCTCCTATCGTTTTGATTCATTTTGTTTCATTTTGTTGACAACGGGGTAGTTGTGGCCTAAACTCTAAGTGGTCACACCTGGCATGCTACAGCGCCAGGAGAGAGACGATCTTAGTTTGTCATGGAGAACCCCTCAATGACCATATCCTCTTCCATAACAAAAAGCATTGATGCAAACGAGATCATCGACGGCATTCCAGTTGGAGTCGTCATTTTGGACTTGGACTTGCGCGTGCAGGCCATGAACAGATCCATGGAAGC
>DAOVAK010000809.1 GCA_030671095.1 Deltaproteobacteria bacterium
AGAGCTTCTTTGGCCACAGTCCGAAATTTATCACTGTCTCTTATCGCTTCGAAGTAGGCAACTATTGATTTCACCTCTGGCCGGTGAATGCAGTAGCGGATAAAGTCACTGGTGTCCAGGTCAACCTCGTTGCCCGTAGAAATAATGTAGGAAAAATCAAGTCCTCGGTCTCGTGCCCTTGCGAGAAAAGGGCCAAACGCTGAAGCGCCACTTTGACAAACCAGAGCAATATTACCGGCCGCGATAGTTTGGATATCAGGGAGTGCCGCGGAACAAGACCAGATACGGTCCTTCACATTAGCGATGCCAAGACAATTAGGCCCGCATAAACGCATACCGGTACGGCGAGTGAAATCGCACAGGGCCTCCTGGGCTGCCTTCCGCTCATCAGTTCCCTTTTCAGCAAAACCAGCGGTAATAATGACGCCTGTTTTGACTCCTTTCCGAGCACATTCCTCCAGTACCGTCATGGTACTTTCAAAAGGTACGATAATTGCGGCGAGGTCTGGTACTTCGGGGAGAGAACTCACATCAGGGTAACAACGAACACCCATTAACTCCTCGTGGCGAGGATTTATAGGGAAAATTGAACCACTATACTTGGCTTCAAGTAGATTATTGAGAAATCGTCCTCCGTATTGAAGCCTGGCCGACGCCCCAATAATAGCGATTGAGCGCGGATGCAGCATGATCTCAATCCGTTCCATAACCTGTCCACTCTGCTGTTGTGTCATTGGTTGCACCTCTGAATTGTTCCTGATAATTGTACCATCTTTTGAATTAGAGTTGCGGGTATGGTTATTCCTCGCGTTGGACACCCGTGCATTTTTCCGATTTATTTGGCAGTAACCTTTCACAACCTGAAAGTTTCTTCTCGGCGATCACATAATATGGTTTTTTGTTGTACCCTGCCTCTCTTTACCTTGTGTCTCACCGGTGCTACAATGATGCCAGCAATATTTCTTGAGGAGGTAAAAATGGCAGAGATTAAGGTCGTGGGCGCAGTAGCCAAGATTCTAAAAGAGGAGGGTGTAGACTGGTACGCCGGTGTTCATGGTGGTCACGTCTGGCAGCTTCAGGTGGCCCTGGACAGGGTCGGCATAAAGTGCTACCACATGCGGCATGAGCAGTCAGGTGTCTACATGGCCGACGGATGGGCCAGAGCCAGTGGTAAAGTTGGAGTAGCCATGGGTACGGCTGGGCCCGGTTTTGGCAATATGATATCGGCTATGTACCAAGCCTATCTGGCCCGGACCCCGGTCATTTGTCTTCTCGGGCAGCATGCCACAGAAGAAGATGGTTGGGGCCCTTTCCAAGAGGCATATGCCGAGCCGTTGTCGGGTCATTTCACCAAGTGGACTCGACGGATAATTGACCCTTCTATGGCAGCTTACTTCACGCAGAAAGCTGTCCGGGATGCTACAACCTATCCGTGTGGACCAGTGGCTCTTGAATTTCCGATGAATATCCAAGGACTGGTAGTCGGGGAGGAAGGCTCCCTGCGAGGCTACTTGCCGCATGGCGTCTGTGCCACTCCATCCCGACCAGCCGGCGACCCCCAGATGGTAGAAAAAGCAACGCGAATGTTGCTCGAGGCAAA
>DAOVAK010000058.1 GCA_030671095.1 Deltaproteobacteria bacterium
CAAGTTTTAGTAGGATAGTCGATTCTCCGGCAATGCCAATCTCCTCAAGGTGATATCTATTTTGCTCCTTGCCGGTGGTCTGATCTTTGAGACTTTGAGAAAGATTTCCTAAGTAATAACGGGACATTCTGCGATTAGTTAATGAGCGTACCCGCCCGCCTCGCCTGAGCGAGCTCAGGCTCGCGATGGCGGGCAGGAAGCCTCAAAGATCAGACCACTGCGGAGTTTGGGTGGAATTTTTTCTGGGATATCACCTTTCGGAGACCGGCATTGCCTCCGACTAGATAACAGCAAATGCCAACACTTTTGAACGTTACCAAAGCATTAGAGAGAGATTGCCTCTCGGCCGTGAGCTCAAGGCCGAACGGCTTAGTCCCCCGCATCAAGTGCGGGGTCCTCGCAATGACGTTCTTATTTTGAAGTCAAAAACCTGGTCCTCTGGGCCAGGTCAGAGTTAAATGGCTTTGCCGGTAAAGATAGTGAGCTGTTTTGGAGTACTGGAGTATTGGAGTTTTGGAAAAAGCTAAAACCCAAATATCAACTTGAATAAGTCCTTATCATTACTCCATTACTCCACCACTCCATTACTCCAGCAGACTTTCGCATGAAGGAAAGACCCTAAAAGCCCCCTCTGGGGGCAGCTCAAAGCCGCGTCCTCAGGGCCTGGATTCTTTATTGCGCTCTTTTCTGGAACTTGGTAGGAGCCCTGATAATCATAGCGTTGGGACTTTTATAAAATGAAACGGAACAAGCTTTCCTATAAAGAGGCGGTTCAATATCTGTACGGCCTCCAGAAATATGGTATTAAATTTGGTCTTTCCAAGACAGCCAATCTTTTGAAGGCCTTTGGTAATCCCCATCGCGGACAGAAGTACATTCACATTGGGGGCACTAATGGCAAAGGTTCAGTCGCTGCCATGGTGGAGTCCGTGCTGATGAAATCGGGTTTAAGGGTGGGCTTCTATTCCTCTCCGCACCTGGTGAGGTTCACAGAGAGATTTCGAATCAACGGTAAGGAAGCAGCACCTGAGAAAGCAGCGGCAATCGCAGATGAACTCATCAAAGTCATCAAACCGGCATATCCTCCCACATTCTTTGAAGTGACAACGGCCATGGCTCTGATCTATTTTGCGAGGGAGAACGTGGACATCTCCATAATGGAAGTGGGAATGGGAGGGCGGCTCGACGCCACTAATGTGATTAGGCCTCTGGTTTCAGTGATTACCAATATTTCCTTGGAGCATCAGTTTTTTCTCGGATCACGCCTGATGGACATAGCGAAAGAGAAGGGGGGAATCATCAAAAGAGGCGTTGATTTAGTTACAGCAGCAACCCAACCCCCCATCATCAGGCTTTTTGAGTCCATATGTGAGGAGAAGAAGGCCTCCTTATGGCGCGTGGGAAAAGATGTCCGCTATCGGTCCAACGGCTCAAGATTCAGTTACTATGGCCTGAGACGGAACTTCAAAGGGGTTGATCTAGGTCTCAAAGGCAAGTTCCAGAACCGGAATGCGGCCTTGTCCCTTGCTGCTATAGAGCTCCTCGAAAGGAAGGGATATGCGTTTTCATCCCATGATATCGTTGAGGGATTAAAGGACACAAAGTGGCCCGGAAGGATGCATGTGGTTTCTGAGGAGCCTCTCATCATTCTGGATGGTGCACATAATCCCAAGGCGATAAGAGAGCTGGCCCATTCCATAGGGAGTGAATTTAGTTGCCGGCGACTGATTTTGGTCATAGGCGTGATGGAAGATAAAGATGTTGGCAAGATTTTGAAAGGCATCTTGCCAGTAGCGGATTATGTATTCTATACAAGACCTGCATATTACCGATCGGCCAGCCCCGAGAGGCTCATGAAGGAGGGTTCGACGCTGGGAAAACCGGGAAAAATTGTGCCAGAGATATCTGATGCCCTCGATATGGCAAGAGAGATGGCCGACCCAAAAGATATGATCCTGGTCAGCGGTTCTCTTTTTACGGTTGGAGAGGCCATGACCTACTTCGATCCAGATAAATACCGGCCAGACGATATCTAAGACGTTCGGGGAAGTGTTACCTTCAACCTCCTTGGTCCCTGATCCACCATCAAGGCATCATCTGCGGCGTTGCCTTCGATCGCTCCTCCCCCCGCCTTCGCGGGGGCAGGCTTGCGGCGTATTACTCCATACGCCTCAGTCGTCGCTCCTCCGCGCCTTACATCTAATACCTTGCTGGTGATCAGGAATGCTACATAACCTACTAATTTCAGTCTTAATACCCAAATTAGACGGTGGATTTGGGTTGGTCTGGGGCGCTTACGGGGGGATAAAGGGAAGTGAGCTAAAGTGACTAAAGTGCCTAAAGTGAGCTAAAGTTGAGGAAGATAAAATGACTACCGAGTTATGCTACTTCATTGGCTTTAGCTATTTTAGTCCGCAATAAGCAGCTGCACCTTTTTCATCCATGTCGGTTTCATACTCGGTACTTTTTGGTATGCTAGACGAAGCCGGTCCTACGTCAAAAGGATAAACAATCCCAGTGCACAGCAATAGGGCGCAAACCAAAAGAGTTTCCCTTTCCTGACCATACCCATAAGTATTTTAAGGGCTATAAGGCCTACCAGAGCAGCAGAAAAAAATCCTGAAGTCAAAGACAGAAGACCCACCCTGCCGACTGCTTCTGCATTTAGTTGGACCACCGTGGCGCCAATTATTGCGGGTATGGCGAGTAGAAAAGAGAAACGCGCGGCCAGTTCTCTTTTAAGCCCACACACCAGACCGCAGACGATGGTCGCTCCTGATCTGGAAATCCCAGGAATAAGCGCCAGGCCTTGAGCCGCTCCTACGGCGAGGGCCACCAAGATGGCCACTTCTTCACGTCTGCTGTAGTCTTCAGGGATCAGTTTTGTAATGGCCAAGATAAATCCAGTGGCTACCAGCATGATGCCTACTGTGCTCAGGGATCCAAAGAGATTTTCTATGGCTGAACGGAAAACCATGCCGACCAGCAGAGTGGGAAGGGTTCCAAGGACGACCATCAGTGCGATAGATGCATGAGGGCTTTCGCGAAGGGACTTTTTTGTTCCACGGATCTGAAAAAAGGCCATGGTAAATTCCTTCGTTTCCATGAGGATGCTTTTTAGGTCAGAACGCAGATAGATGCAGACAGCCAGGAGGGTGCCCAGGTGCAATGAGCAATCCAGGAGTAATTCAGGCTCTTTGAAACCGAGCAAATTCTGAAACAGGACCAGATGTCCTGAACTGCTGACGGGCAGGAATTCAGTGAAGCCCTGCACGATTCCCAAGATAATGCTCGAGATGGTGTCCATGGATAACCCCAAAATTTTGGAATTTAAGAATTCAGGGATTCAGGAATTCCTCAATTCCTCAATTCGCAATACCTTAATTCCCCATACGGTTTAGGTCCTGTCCCATATCAGATGTGAGTCAATGATGGCAAGTTCAAACTTCATCTAGACGCCTGGGGGAAATGGACTTGCTTCGGGGTTTCCCAAGTTCATCGTCTATTTCATGTTTCATGACTCAAATCAGAGGCTTTGGAAATATTCCTGATCACCAGCAAGGTATTAGATGTAAGTCGAAGATCCCGCTAAAAGCGGGGGCGACGAGGAGCGACGACTGAGGCGTATAGACCAATACGCCGCAAGCCTGCCCCCGCGAAGGCGGGGGGAGGAGCGATCGCTTGCCCGCCTCTGGCGGGAAGGCAATCCGCCGGAGGCGGACGAG
The DNA here is from genome assembly GCA_030671095.1 of Deltaproteobacteria bacterium. The sequence goes on from DAOVAK010000058.1 coordinate 3,726, forward strand.
CACCGCAGATGATGCCTTGATGGTGGATCAGGGGGTTTCCCCCTCCCTTGACACCAGGATTACCTTGCCATATCATGATAAGAACCTAGTATCGCGTCTTGCAAATAAGTTAAATATCTGAGGCGAAAAACTAATGAAACTTATTTCTGAGACGCAACACTAGGACGGATAGGAAGTATCCAAAAGTTCCTCTGGAGGCCGGATATGAAGACAAAGATAGGTGTCCTTTCCGCTGGTGCTGACTGCTCCGGCATAAACAGCGCCATCCACTGGCTCGTATATTCTGCCACTGACAAGGACCTTGTCCCCAGTAGGGGAATGATGTTTGACATCGTGGGGATTGTTGATGGATGGAAGGGCCTTATAGAGGTGAAGCCGGATAAGAAGGATAGTGTCAAGCGCTGGACGATGCCGTTGACTGCTGACATCGTACGCACCTGGGATAGGTACGGAGGAACCAGGCTCGGAACGAGCCGGGTTAACCCCTTTAATCCACAAAAGGATCGATCAGAGGAATTGATAAAGAATATCAAGAAGCTCCGATTAGAGGGCTTGGTCGTCATTGGCGGGTTTGATAGCCTGTCCGTTGCTTATAAGCTCTACAGGGAAGGTGTAAGGCTTGTGGGCATACCCAAGACCATTGACAAGGATCTTTCGGAAACCGAATATACCTTGGGATTTGATTCAGCGGTTAATATCATTACTCAGGATATTGACAGACTTCGCATTACGGCCGGCTCCCATAGCCGGATCTTCGTCGTGGAGTCCATGGGGAGGAGGGCCGGGTGGCTGGCCTTGGAAGGTGGAGAGGCTAGCGGTGCGGCAATCATCCTGATCCCGGAACACGATTTTGTTATGGAGAGGGTTATTGAGCTCTTGAAGATAAGAAAGAAATCTGGAAAACGCTATAGCATTGTCCTGGTTTCCGAAGGGGCGAAACCGAGGGGAATGGAGGAAATTCATCAAAAGCGGGGGAGGGATGGCTTCGGTCAATATTATTTAGGGGGTGTGGGTGGCTTTATTGCAGAAGAGATCGAGAAGAGCGCCAAAATGGAGGTTCGGTATACGGCCCTCAGGTATCTCCAGAGAGGTGGGGCACCTACGGCCTATGACCGGCGTATGGGGCGGAAATTCGGGATCGCGGCAGTTGATATGATCGCCAATGAGGACTTTGGACGCATGGTGAGTTGGCGGCATGGGGAAATCACGAGCGTTCCTCTCAAGAAGGCCTTGGAACGTTTGAATTTGGTTGATGTGGAGAAATTCTATAACATGAAGAACTACAGGAGTCTGGATCAGATACTCTAAGAGACAAAGTCCGAAATCCTAAATCAGAGTCACAGGCGTACTATCGGTTAGGGAAGATCTTTCCCGGATTAAGGATTCCATTGGGGTCAAAGGCATTTTTGAGGCGCGACATGAGTTCAAGGGCTGGTCCAGAGATCTCCATTTCCATGTAGGGCGCCTTGGTGAGGCCTATTCCATGTTCACCTGAAATGGTCCCTCCCATTTCAATGACCTTCCTGAACAAATCCTTCACAACAGCATTAGCATTTTTCACTTCCTTGGGAATGCTTTTGTCCAGCATGACATTCACATGGATGTTTCCATCTCCTGCATGTCCGAAGGCAGGAATGGGAAGTTGATATTTTTGGCTCAACTGCTCCAAAAAAGAGATCAATTCAGGCAGACGACTTCGGGGGACAACAATATCTTGGCTCACCTTGCCAGGCCTCAATTTCAGCAGAGCAGGAGAAATACCTCTTCTCGCCTCCCATAGCCGCTCTGCCTCCTCCCTTCCGGAAGCAGCTTGAAATAGGATTGCGCCTGATCGGACACAGATTTCTTGGACAAGCTTGGCATCCCGGGCGGCGAGATCTTCATCTCCGTCCACCTCAATGAGAAGCAGAGCACCGGTTTCATCAGGAATGGGGAGCCCCATCTCATTGCGCACACAATCAATACTTAGCCGATCCATGAACTCTAGAGTGGTGGGGACGATCTTGTTGCGAATGATGTCCGATACGGTCCGAACGGATGAAGAGATGTTGTGGAAAAAGGCCATCATGGTCTTCTTGGTGGCGGGTTTTGGAATTAACCTGAGGGTGACAGAGGTGATCACAGCAAGGGTTCCTTCTGAACCAACGATGAGCCGGGTTAGGTCATATCCTACCACACCTTTTGCCGTTTCCACGCCGGTCTTGATGATCTCGCCTGTGGGAAGGACAACTTCTAAACCGAGTACGTAGTCCCTAGTCACACCGTATTTGAGGGCCCTCAGGCCGCCCGCGCATTCCGCCACATTCCCTCCAATGGTTGAAATATGGATGCTTGCAGGATCGGGTGGATAGAAAAGGCCAAGTTTTTCCACCTCCTCTTGGAGATGAGCCGTAATGACACCAGGCTCAACTTTCACGACGAGATTGTCCTGATCGATGGAGAGGATCTGATTGAACCGGTCCATAGCTAGGACGAGGCCGCCCTTCACAGGCAGGGCCCCTCCGCTCGCACCGCTTCCCGCTCCACGAGGGATCACAGGAAAATATTCCCTGTTTGCCAAGAGGAGAATTCGAGAAATTTCCTCGGCACCCCCAGGAAAGGCCACAGCATCCGGCATAAATTCCAGCTTTGTGGCGTCACTACAATAGTTTGTCAAATCATCATGGCGGGTCGTAAGGTGTTCGGGACCAACAATGCCTGACAATTCCTGAATAACCGTATCTGGAATCATGGTAACACTGGATGGCGGCTTTTGAGGGAGTGTCGGAGGGTCATGGAATCCATATATTTCAGGTCTCCGCCCATAGGAACACCGAGGGCTATTCGGGTGATCTTCAGACCTTTGTCAGCAAGGATTTTGGCAAGGTAGGAGGCAGTGGCTTCACCTTCTGCAGTGGGATTGGTTGCCAGGATAAGTTCCTTCACCTCTTCCTTCTCAATGCGATCAAAGAGTTCGCCTATTTTGAGGTCCTCGGGCCCAATACCATCGAGCGGTGAGAGCACCCCGTGAAGGATATGATACTTTCCTTTAAAGATTCCGGACTCTTCAATGGCCAGTTGGTCGCCGGGTCCTTCAACAATACATATGATTCCATTTGCCCGGTTTTGGTCTCTACAAATAGAACACGGATTTTCGTCCGTGAGATTGAAACAGGTGGAGCAGAATTCTATCTTATCCTTAACCTCCATAAGGCTCTTGGCAAGGTTCTCCGTAAGTTCCTTCTGACTGTTTAAGATATATAAAGCCACTCTTGTGGCGGACTTCTGCCCAATCCCAGGCAGTCTAGAAAGTTGCTTTATGAGCTTATCGAGAGGTGGTGGATAGATTCCCATGTTTCTCTGCCTGTTAAGTCAGCCCAGGAATGTTAGGAAGATTTAGCCCTTTTGTCAGCTTCCCCATCTCTTCGTTCATCATATCTTTTGCCTTGCTCAGGCCATCGTTAACTGCAGCCAAAATAAGGTCTTGGAGCATTTCTTGATCGTCCGAGTTAATGACCTCCGGCTCGATGTTTATGGAGAGAATCTCCTGGCGGCCATTGACCACCACTGTGACCATACCGCCTCCGGCAGAGGCTTCGACCGTCCTATCCCCTAACTCCTCCTGAAGCTTGGCGATCTTGGTCTGGAATTGTTGCGCCTGTTTCAGGAGATTTCCCATGTTTGGTATTCCTTTCACGCTTTCTTCCTCCTTACAATCTATGCTTAACCTGATTCCTTCGTGTCCTCTTTTTTGATGGAGACTTCCTCCTTTATCTCTCCCTGAAAGATTTGAAGGATGTCCCGAACGGTTTTAGGTAAGTCTGAATGTTCCTTTTGCTTAACATTGACTTCTTCTCTCTCTGGGACATCAATTCTCTCATCTTTTTTTTTATCATCTACGATCTTTATCTTCAAATCTCTCTTAAAAAACTCTCGACAATAGTCGATAAACTTGTTTAGCCTCTCTGGCTCATCAAGATAACTGGAAGAAAAAGGATTGTCCCCCCTCAATATCTCAAGCGTCTCGCCCTTCAGACGCAGAAAGCGCCACTCCTTTAGCACATTAGCCATGGCCCCATTTTTGGACGCGAGGTGGTCTAAAAGGTCGTCCCAATTCTGCCCTTCAGGTTCCTCGGTGGACACTTCCGAACCGGGTTCTCCCCTCTCTTCAACTTCCCAGTCCGATCCTGGGTCTGAGAGATGCCCTGCCGAACCACTTTTGTTAGGGAGAGCGGTCAACTTTTTTTCAAGGTTATCGATTTTCTTTAAGAGTTCATCAAAGGAGAGGACGTCTCCCAGACGACACAATTTGATCATTATGGTCTCCAAGACTAGCCTGGGATGTGATGTCAATTTCAGATCTGCTTCGCGAACTATCAGCAGGTTTAAGGCTTGCTGGAGTTTTTCCAAGCCTGCCATCCGGGCCTGGCGATCAATTTCCTCCCTGTCCCTATCGGTCAAATCTATCAAATCGTTTTGAGGGGCAACCAGGCTGACGAGGAGATTCCTGAACTGATCCATGAGGACTCTGTGGAATTCCCTTATGTCATAGCCGTATGTATAAATCCTATCCACAATCTCCATACATTTTTCGGCCGAGCCTTCAAGGATCGCCTCAGAGGCCTCAAATATAAGTTCCCTGTCAATGATACCTAAAATATCTGAGATATGCTTATCCTCAACTTTGGGCCCCGTAAAGGATACCACCTGATCCAACAGGCTCTCGGCATCTCGCATACTCCCTTCTGCCTCTCTCGCGATAAGGGTCAGCCCGGCCTTACTTATCTCAATTCCTTCTTCCGTTGTTATTTTTTCAAGTTGTTTGAGAATCTTGCCCAGCGGTATCCGTTTGAAATCGAATCTCTGACACCGGGAAAGAATGGTGACTGGGACCTTATGGGGTTCGGTCGTGGCAAAAAGGAATTTCACATGGGCTGGAGGTTCCTCAAGGGTTTTGAGAAGGGCGTTAAAGGCTGGCAAAGTCAGCATATGCACTTCATCAATAATGTAGACGCGGAACGCGTTTGACGAGGGCATATACTTGATGTTTTCCCTGAGCTCTCTGATTTCGTCAATGCCTCGATTTGAAGCACCATCAATTTCCTGAACATCCACAGAAGAACCATTTGTAATCTCTACACATGAATGACATCTATTACATGGAACGCCTGGTTGGCCTTCATCACAGTTAATGGCCTTGGCCAGGATTCGGGCCACAGAGGTTTTCCCCACCCCTCTCGCACCACTGAAGAGATACGCGTGGGCCAGCCTGTCCGTTTTTATGGCATTCACCAGGGTCTGTGTAATATGTTCTTGGCCAATGACATCCTCAAAAACTTGAGGACGCCATTTTCTGGCTAAGACCTCGTAGGACATGGGATAAACCTTTCACATGGAGTACTGGAGCCCCGGAGTATTGGGGTAATGGGATTAAAAAGGATCAAGACCAGGTAAGTCTGGACTTCCACGGTAATCAGCACGCCACGACTCCAGTACTCCACTTGGTCCGAGGCTGTCAGCATAAGGCTTGACTCCCTTCGAATCATCATAATTCCCTCCATATTCTTCATCCCCTCGTGAAACATTAGACAATTAGAATCACTACAATCATAAAAAGTTCGAATCCCCTTCTACTCCAGCCATTGACGGTAGGCTCACTTAAAAAACAATTCTTTCAATCTTCGCCGGCCTGTCGTTGACTTATAAAATCTTTCTTTCTGACGAGCCTCTTTTAATGTTTCAAATGCCTCTGAGTGAATTATTCTATAAGGACGATACGGGCTCGAAGATTTAACTCTTCCTGCATTATGTTCGGCTAATCGCTCGTTAACGTCTTCCGCAACACCCGTATAGGTCCTAGTTCCTGTTTCATTAAGAAGAACATAAACGTAATACATGCCTTAATCTGTATGGCGGATCCGCCGTTTTGCTTTGCAAAACGGCGAGATCTCGCCAAATTTTGCTACGCAAAATTCTGTATGGCGGATCCGCCGTCTTACAAATCAAGACGGCGAGATCTCGCCAAATTTTGCTATGCAAAATTCTGTATGGCGGATCCGCCGTCTTACAAATCAAGACGGCGAGATCTCGCCAAATTTTGCTATGCAAAATTCTGTATGGCGGATCCGCCGTCTTACAAATCAAGAC
>DAOVAK010000610.1 GCA_030671095.1 Deltaproteobacteria bacterium
GATCATCTCCCGAAGCTCCTGCAGCAGTTCTTTCTCGTCCGGCAATTGAAATTCCTCTTTGCGGTAATCTTCATACAGGGGTGTGCCGGGTATGAGCATGACGGTTAAAGCCCCCACGTAATTGGGATCCATGGCACTGAGGAGTTCTCCGGTTGCCCTGGCATGCTTCAACGATCCCTCTCGACCAGCGATACCAAGAAGCACGGTCACGGATAGTTTCATGCCTGCCTCCCTGATCTTCTTTCCCATCTCGATGCAGGTCTGGGCAGTGGACCCTTTGTTAATCTTTTTGCGCAGTTCGGCATCCCCCGTTTCCACACCGAGATAGAGAATTCCCAGACCATTTCCTTTCAGCTCAATCAGTTGTTCGACGGATTTCATTTTGATACTTTTCGTATTGGCATAGGCGCCAACCCGCCTGACCCAAGGGAGGTGCTCCCTGATCCGGTCGAGGATCCACATGAGTCTCTTTTGGGGAATAACCAGGGCATCCCCATCCATGAGAAAGAGCCTGTCCTGCCTCTTCATATATTTTGAGGCAAAAAGGATGTCACTCAATATGGTGTTATCATCTTTGATTGTGAATCTTTTGTCTTTATAAGAGCCGCAAAAGGTGCACTTGTTATGGGAACACCCCAGGGTGACCTGAAGTAAGATGCTAAATGCCTCGCTGGGCGGTCTGATGCAGTATCCCTCGTAGTGCATTCCTTCGCTTTCGAAAGTGTCTTCCATATGTTTTTAGGTTCCTCTGAGTGTTTAGAAGGTTATGACCTCAAATACTTAGATTATAACTATTGGAAATCAAATGTCAATTTGCCCGCTATCCGTTTCGTCACGCACGCCCCGCTTAGGCGGGGACAGGCTTCACAGGGATAATGGTTTTTTTCCTTTATCGAGGTGTATTTTTTCACCTATTTTTGTGTAAGAATGGAAAACAGTTATTTCATCATGGCTTTCAAATAAGGACATGGACACAGAATTGATCAGTCGGCTCAATGAATTGTGGCAGCCCATATATCCATTTCTGGCGCAATGGATAGGCAGCCATTGCCCAAGAATGCCGGGCTGGTCTCTGGAAATGGGTCCGTTTTCAGGTGGGATAAGCCGCGGCTTCAAAGGCCTTTTCCAAGATACGAGAACTGTTTGTTTGATGTCTGAGAGGGAGGTGGCTGATACCATAAGAAAGCAATTTGGGTCAAAAATGGAGATCCTTGTTGGATCACCAGGACGGCTCCCTTTTGTGGCCTCCTTTGACCTGGCCATCTACCGAGGCGCCTTCTTTTTTCTTACACCGCACATAATCAAAGAGACATACAGGATTCTCAAACCAGCCGGCCGAGCCCTTCTGGGCGGAGGCTATGGACCCCTAACGCCACCTGAGGAGATCACGAAAATCGCTGAAGAGTCGAAGCGATTGAATTACCTGTTGGGGAAGAAATGGATCTCAAGGGGAGAATTGGAAGATATGGTCAGGGAGGTCGAGATGGAAAAATACAGCGAGATTCTCGAGGAGGGTGGGCTCTGGCTGCTTCTCAAAAAGAAATGAGCCCGCCCTGGCCTCCGGCTCTGAGAGCCTACGCCTCGGAGAGCGCGACATGATTCAAATCTATTTATAAGATCCCTGCAAGGGATTTTATCGGAGGAGTCGATTATGGTTGAAGTGATTGAAGGCGTCTATTTTATCCAAGGACAGGATGAATTCATCCCTGATTCACATATCTATGTGGTAGGGAACCCTACTTCGCAGGATCTTTCCCTTATAGACGTGGGCCTGATAGGTAAAGGAGGCTACAAGATCAACACCATCAGGAATTTGGGGATCCGGCTTGAGGACATAAAGAGAATTATCATGACCCATACCCACATGGATCACATTGGTTGTCTGGCAGAGATCCAAGAGCAGATCCCCTGGGCAGAACTTTGGATGCATACATTGGAAGCGGAACCCTTGGAACAGGGGGATGAGAGGGCGGTCTATGGTATGGACATGTTCCGAAGCATTTGTGAAACGCAGTATGGTCTCAAGCCAGGGGCCTTCAAATTCCAGGTTGATCGAAAACTCCAGGACGGAGAAAATCTGGAAATAGGCGGCATGACGTGGGAGGTACTTCACATCCCCGGGCACTCCCAAGGCAGCATCGGCCTCTATGATCGTGCAAACAAAATCCTCATCCCGGGCGATGTGGTCTACGCAGATTATGCCATCGGCCGTTTTGACCTCCATGGGGCCAATGGACCAGAGCTCAAAGACTCCTTGATGCGGCTTGCTGAGCTGGAAGTGGAAATCCTTTTACCTGGTCACAATCGGATCGTGAAAGACCTTCCGGCTGAGTATATTTTACAAACGGCTAAACAATGGGAAAGTTTTCTGGAATGATAACAGGTGTCCTTTCAAGTCCCCAAGCAGTCGGTGGCGCCCTTTCCAGGACGTGATGGGAAAGATTGCCTTATCAGTCTCAACTTGATTGTATAGGAATTTCCTTTTTTTAAGCGGCGTAGCCGCGTTGCATAAAATCGTGAAGCGATTTTATAACTTATGTAAATCACTTGACTTCTTGGAGGGGTTGGCTTAGAGAGAGTAAGGCATTAGGCTAGGGCGGGGAAAAGTCAGCATTTCACTCCAATGTCC
>DAOVAK010000624.1 GCA_030671095.1 Deltaproteobacteria bacterium
TTTTCAACATGATTCTTCAGCCTCGTAAGGGTGGAGGCCCGTCACTTACATTGATGGATGGCAGAATGAAAAATCGTGCCGTATTAGGGTTATGGGAAGATGGAGAGCCTTATTTGACGCTTTTGGACAGGAACGGGCAGGTACGCGCGACCCTGGGAAGCACAGTACTCAGGGATTCTTTGACGGGCTCCAGTGTAAGACGCCCGTGCTCATCACTGGTTCTTTTTGACGAAGACGGAAAGATCATCTGGTCTGCACCCCAACATACGGTGCGTCCCATCCAGTTTTCAAAGAAAAAGAACCGGAGGAAAAATAATCCTTAACTGGGCAAGCCGATTCTCCGGCAATGCCAATCTCCTCAAGGTGATATCTATTTCGCTCAGAGCCGGTGGTCTGATCTTTGAGTCTTTGAGAAAGATTTTTTAAGTAAAACGGGACATTTTGCGATATGTTTGGGGCGTAAAGCCTCAAAGATCAGACCACTGCGGAGTTCGGGTGGAATTTTTTTTGAGATATCACCTTTCGGAGACCGGCATTCCCTCCGAATAAACAACATGACGTGCCAATATTTTTGAACATTGCCAAAGTAATGGACACCGCCCCCTCAGGTAAGTAGATGGGCGAGGGTTCTAGAGATTACGAAGCAGGCTATGGGCAAACGGTAGGATGGAGTTCATCGAAATAGATAGAAAGAGCCGGGTCTTAACCAAGGCGCAATTCGGGTGCCTGAAGGATGCTTACACCTTCAATATAACGAGGGGTTGCGAATTCCTCTGCGTTTACTGCTATGCAAGGGGTTATCCTGGGGCCCCCTTCTCTGGCGAAGTGCACATCTACCGCAATCTTCCTGAAAAACTGGCTGGGGAACTGGACAACCCGAGAAGACGTGCGGTGGTTGATTGGGTCGTATTCAACACAGCGTCAGACTCCTTTCAAACCCATCCGACGGTGCTGGATATTACCTACCGCACCATGAAAGTACTCCTGGAGAGAGGGATTGGATTCTCCTTCCTGACCAAGGGATGGATTCCCGACCGATTCATCAAACTCTTCTCCAGTCATCCCGAGATGGTCACTGGGAGGATCGGCCTGGTCTCGCTGAGTCCACGATATAGAGATCTTTTCGAGCCGAACACGGCTACCCCCACGGAGCGTCTCCAAAATATTGAGCGGTTGAGGAAGGCGGGGATGGAGGTTGACGTAAGGATCGATCCCATCATCCCCTTTTACACGGATGACGAAGACTCCATTAAAAGGCTCTACGAAGCCTTGGCCGAAAGGGATATCAAAAGGGTATCCATTAGCTATCTTCATTTGCGGCCTGCGATTCTGGATCAGCTTCAACAAGAATTGCCTGCTACGGAATTCAATCTCCTTCGCAGCTGTTTTGATAGCCAATCCTGGAGTGTCGTGGGCGCCTCCACGCAAAGTAAGCTGATTCCCCTTATCCTGAGGGAGAAAGGCTACAGGCGTTTCATAGGATTATCAAAAGACTATGGAATCACGCCTTTTATCTGCGCATGTAAGAATCCGGACATGCCCGCCCATCAGTGCTCCACGGCTGTGCGGAGAAAGCAAGTTCAGCGAGAAGAGATAGGACAACTTTCCCTTTTCGCCTGTTAGGAGTCCTTGTGCTTCCCGGTGCACGGGCGTCAGCAAGCCGACCTCCAGAGAAAGTGCGTGAACAGGGAGTAATTGTGTGAAAGACTATCTGGTAAGAATCATTACAAAGAATGCCAATGTCCGCGGGCTGGCCTGCGTGACCAGCCATCTTGTGGATGAGACCTGCCGGCGACATGGCGCCTATTCAACGGCTTGCGTCGCACTGGGGAGGGCCTTGACCGGCGGGGCGCTGATGGGGGCATTGCTTAAAACAGGGCAGCGGGTGGCGCTCCGGTTTGAGGGAAATGGCCCCCTCGAGAAAATCATTGTGGAGGCTGAGAGCAACGGTGCGGTGCGGGGGTATGTGAAGGTGCCCCATGTTGACCTGCCTTTGAAAAATGGGAAGTTTGACGTGTCTGGGGCCCTTGGAGGTTCCGGACTGCTCACCGTCGTGAAAGACCTGAGATTGAAAGAACCTTACACAGGGATGGTGGAGCTCTACACGGGCGAAATTGGCGAGGACCTGGCATTCTATCTCACCGAATCTGAGCAAATTCCCTCTGCCGTCGGGTTGGGGGTCTCTGTCGATACGGATGGCGGCGTTTCTGCGGCCGGCGGTTTCCTCATCCAGTCCTTCCCTCCCTACCACAAAGAAACAGTGGATAGACTGATCGAGCGGATCCAAAAAGTATCGTCCATCACGGAACTGATCAAAAACGGCAAGTCGCCGGAGGAACTGCTTGAAATTCTGTTTTCTGGTACTGCTTTTGATATTCTGGAAAAGCGGCCCCTTGCCTTCCAATGCTCTTGCAGCAAAGAAAGGGTGGAAAAAGCACTCATTGCACTTGGACGCGAAGAGACAGAAGATATGATTTCAAGGCAAGAGGAGACGACAGTCACATGCGAATTCTGTCGGGAGAGTTACCACCTAACTCGTGAAGAACTGGAACAACTTG
>DAOVAK010000290.1 GCA_030671095.1 Deltaproteobacteria bacterium
CCAGAACCTAAATTCTGGATGTTCTTGGCTGGACGGGCAGAGGAAGTCCTCTCAAGCTCGTCTATTTGACTTCGCTACCTGGGGTGGTGCTGACATCGGGGATGACGAGATGTACTCCAGACTCATCTTCGGCGGCAAGGACCATTCCCTGGGACTCCACACCCATCAGTTTGGCTGGCTCAAGATTAGCCACCAGCACCACCTGCTTTCCTGGTAGATCCTTTTCTGAATAATGGCCGACGATTCCAGCCACGACGGTCCTCTCCTCCCCTATGTCGACAATCAGCTTAATAAGTTTCTTGGAGTCAGGTATGGCCTCAACCTCTTTAATAGTCCCGACTCGTAGATCAAGTCTCTGGAATTCTTGAAAAGATATCACCTCTTTCATTTTTTTAGCTTCCTTCTTCTTTGTTTTCTGCTTTGCAGCCTTTCTTTCCTTTTCCACCTCAATCCGCGGAAACAGGTGAGGGACCTCAGTGATGCTAACTACAGTCTTTTCTCTTCCCCATTCTCGGACATCTTTGAGGTTGAGATCCCTGCCTCCTTTGGAAACGCCCAAAAAGTGTTGAATCTTTTCTGAAGTCTCCGGCATGAAGGGCCAGAGTAAGGCAGAAATGATTTTGAGTGATTCAAGGATATGGAACATGACCGTGGACAACCGTTCCCTGTCAGACTTGGCCAAGACCCAAGGAGCCATCGAGTCGATATATTTGTTCAGTTTTCCCACAAGTTCCCAGATGGCCATGAGGGCCTTATGAAATCCCAACTCTTGCATTAGGGTTTGATAGGTATCGATAAGCTCAAGGGCGTCTCTTTTCAGTTTTTCATCTTCTTCACCTGCCGATCCTGGGCCGGGAATCTCTCCCTCAAAGTATTTCCGAACCATGGTCAGGCTTCTGCTGACCAGATTCCCCAGATCATTGGCCAGATCTGCATTGATTCTTGCTACCAGAGCTTCTTCGCTGAATTCGGAGTCAAGGCCAAAAACCATGCCGCGCAGCAAAAAGTACCTAAAGGCATCTAAGCCATATATGCCAGCCAGGTCAAGGGGCTTAACCACATTCCCCAGGCTTTTGGACATCTTGCCCTCATTCACATTCCAGTAACCGTGGACGTTGAGATGTTGATAAGGCTCAATGCCTGCCGATTTGAGCATACAAGGCCAGTAGATCCCATGGGGCTTCAGGATGTCTTTGGCAATTACATGCTGAGCACTGGGCCAGAAATTCTTGAAGAGGTCGCCTTCAGGGTAGTCGAGTGCTGAAACATAGTTTATGAGGGCATCGAACCAGACGTAGGTGACATAATCCTTATCAAAAGGGAGGGTAATCCCCCAGGTGAGTCTTGATTTGGGACGTGAAATACAGAGGTCATCGAGGGGTTCTTTCAAAAAGGAGAGAATTTCGTTTTTGTATCGTTCAGGCCTTATGAAATGCGGATGTTGCTTTACATAGTCAATGAGCCAGTCCTGATACCTGCCCATGCGGAAGAAATAGTTGGCCTCTTTGATCACTTCAGGTTCTGTCTGGTGATCGGGACACTTGCCATCTGCCAACTCTCTTTCTGTATAAAATCGTTCACATCCGAAGCAGTAGAGCCCCTCATAATCACTGAAGTATATATCATCCTTCTCCTTAACCTTATTGAGGATCAGTTTTACGGTCTCTTGATGGCCCGGGTCAGTTGTCCGAATAAAGTAGTCGTTTGTGATATTCAATTTGGGCCAAAGGGCTCTGAAGAGGTGGCTCATCCTATCCACATATTCGCTCGTGGATTGCCCTGCCTTCTCAGCGGCGGAAACGATTTTGTCTCCATGCTCATCGGTACCTGTGAGAAAGTATGTCTCTGAGCCGGCAAGGATGTGAAACCTGTTAAGGACATCAGCCACTATCGTGGTATAGGCATGTCCGATATGTGGTTCAGCATTCACATAATATATGGGGGTCGTTATGTAGAATTGCTCAGACAATGGTATTACCAGTTACTCCTTTCGTAAAAGTCTAGATCCTTGAAACAGCCGTGCAAAAACTCCCCTAAAATTTTCTTCTAGGAAAATTTTAGATAACGCCCCCGGTTCCCGGGGGCTTCTAAGCCTCCCGAGAGCATTCGGGAGGCGCTTTATAAAATCCTGCGGGATTTTATTGACAGAACAAGGCCTCAGAGCTACCTCGCTTTGTGCGCCATACTTAAGGGCACCGGGCAAGTTTTTTGGCCCCTCCAGAGAATGCCGGTTAGCCCAGGGGCTTTTCAAACGCCTAAAGTGTTACCTCCCTTCTAAAAGCCACTATTCCATATGCGCGGCTCATTTCAATTGCCGTTCAAAGAACGGCACTATTCAGATCTGGAATTTGACGGATCTCTCACTATGTCTTCATAAGGGACCTCTACTTCGTCACCGGAATCCAACATAACTGTCAAGGTCTCTCTCAGTACGTTCTGACGAACCACCTTGCCCCTGCCACTGGAGGTATCCACACTTTTGCCCATCTTAGGTATATCTTTTGTCGCCTGTTCATAGTACTCACGTTCATAAGTCAGACAGCACATCAGCCTCCCGCACATGCCAGAGATCTTTGCAGGGTTAAGAGAAAGATTCTGTTCCTTGGCCATCCTGATGGACACGGGTGCGAAACTATTCAAAAAGGAGGAACAGCAGAGTTGGCGCCCACAGGACCCCAAACCACCAAACATTTTTGCCTGATGTCGAACCCCAATCTGTCGCATCTCCACCCTGGTTCGAAATTTCTGCACCAGATCCCGGACCAGTTCCCGAAAATCCACCCTACCATCAGCAGTAAAATAGACCATAATTTTGCTACCATCATAAAGGCGTTCAACGGAGATCAGGCACATAGGCAGGGATCTTTCCTTTATCCTCTCACAAGAAAAGGCGTAAACTTCTTTCTCTAATTGGCATTTCTTTTGAAATTTCTCCACATCTTTCGGAGTAGCCAAACGGAATACCTTCCTCAAAGTCCTCTGGGGTAGATCCTTGCCACGGGCTCTCGGATCAGTACAAACAACACCAAGGGCTAGGCCCTGTTCTGTCTCAACCAACACCTTGTACCCCTTCTTCAGGACAAAGTGTCCGGAATCATATTCATGGATCTTTCCATATTCAGCAAACTTTATTCCAACAATTTTATTCATTAGGCGTCTCCGCCTCTCTTTCACCGATTATTTTCTTGGCTGGCAAGCCTTTTCAAAGACAGAATGGTATGTTCCATCATGATGTCCACATTCCGAGTCTGCAACAGATCCCTATGAGAACGATCCACCATGTGGAAACTCTCAATCAAATTTTCTATCTTAAAGTGTCTCGAAATATTTTTCAACTTCTGGGAAAAATCCACATTGATAAGGAAATCCGCCGGGCAGTGCAGTTTTGTGAGAAGCAAATCCCTGTACCATGATTTCCATATACTAAACAAATCAAACAGATCCCACTCCCCCTTCCCTATCTCGTCGGCGTCCGATTCCTTGCGTCTTCGCTTATGTTCTAAGGCCATTTCAAGGGCCTCTTCCGAGGAGAGTCCTGGCAACTGAATGAGACGGGAAATAAGGTACTCTCGGCTTTTGATGAATTCGCCCTCACACATTCGGATAGCCTTTCCCAGGCTCCCTTCAGAAATCTTGGCCAGCACATGAGCCCTATCCCCTTCCATCGACTGGGAATTCATGAGCCAGTCCGCTATGGCGCGTGGAGGTATGGGCCGGAAAAGGACTTTCTGGCACCTGGAGACAATGGTGGGGAAAAGCGCCAGAGGTTCCGTGACATTCAGAATGATAACGTTGTTCGGCGGAGGTTCCTCCAGGGTCTTTAGAAGCGAATTGGCCGCCTCATCGGTCATCATTTCGGCTTGGCGGATAATGCTTACACGATACCCCCCAGAGATCGGTTTAAAGCTGAGGGCTCGGTTCAGGCCCCTAATCTGTTCTATCTTTATGTTTTGACCATCTGGTTCTATAAAAACCAGGTCCGGGAAATTTCCACTCTTTACCTGGCGACACGTTTGGCACTGCCCACAGGCTTCTTCATTCACCTGCTCCTTGCAGTTTATCGCTTGGGTGAAAGCCAGAGCCGTGGTCGTCTTTCCAACCCCTGGAATACCTGCGAAAAGATAGGCATGGGGTATCTTTCCCCTCGCCATGACCCCTTTTAGGAAACTGATGGTCTGTTTCTGACCGATTATTTCTGAAAATGGCTTAAAGACTGTCTGATTGGGCATTTTTGCATACTATCTGAAAATGGAGTCTGATCCTTGAGACCTCTTTCATTGGTGGCGAGAACTACGTCGTAGGTTTGAATGCCCTAACAAGTTCAAATGTCCAAATCCAACTGCCAAATGAAATCCAAAGGCCCAAACCCAAAAATTTGAAATTCGTCATTTGACATTCATTTGAGATTTGAGCTTTGTCATCGGGCGTTTTGCCTGCGGCTTCGTTTCAAATCGCATAGAAGTTGTCCTCGTCCTTAGTTAACGCTCATAGGTCACTAAATTTAGTCGCCTTTTAGGTATTGTTCGATATGCTGGAATATGACTCCCTCTACCTCGTCTTTGGGCAGGGTGGCATCTATGATAACATAGCGGTCCTGGTTCTTCCGAGCCAAGTCCAGATAGCCTTCCCTTACTGCC
>DAOVAK010000656.1 GCA_030671095.1 Deltaproteobacteria bacterium
TTTTGGCCTCGGGGACTGCGGAAATGATTTTTGAAGATGCGAGAGTACCTTCCGACGCCCTTCTTGGTAAAGAAGGGGAGGGGTTTCGGCAGATGCTCACCACTCTCGATGGTGGACGGATCGGTATCGCTTCTCAAGCAGTAGGCATCGGGCGAGCCGTTCTGGAAGAGGCCCTGGAATATGCCAAGACACGGGAACAGTTTGGTGAAACCATCTCATCTTTCCAAGCCATTCAATGGAAGTTGGCGGATATGGCCACGGAGCTTGATGCGGCGGAACTCTTAACCCTGAGAGCCGCCTGGCTGGAGGACAATAACAAGCCCTATGAAAAAGCGGCTGCAATGGCCAAGATGTATGCATCAGATATTACCATGAGGGCCTCAATCGAAGGGGTTCAGATACTAGGCGGATATGGCTACTGCAAGGAGTATCCTATGGAGAGGCATATGAGGGATGCCAAGATATGTCAGATCTATGAGGGGACCAATGAGATTATGCGCCTCATAATCTCTAGAAACCTCATCAAGGGGAGATAAATTTAAGGATAAACTATCTGATTTTTTAAAAGGAGTACCCCATGTCTCTGACCTATAACCAGAAGATATTGGATGAGATTAGAAAGGAATATGAAAGCTGGCAGGAAAAGGTGAACCAGGCCTTTGCATCCAAATCGGAAAGACTCGATAGATTTTCAACCGTCTCAGACCGTGAGATCGAACGGCTCTATACGCCGTTAGATATCAAGGAGCATAACTTTATAAGAGATCTTGGTTTTCCCGGGCAATATCCATTTACGAGGGGGGTTCAACCTTCCATGTATCGAGGACGCCTGTGGACAATGCGCATGTTTGCCGGCTTGGGCTCAGCAGAGGATACGAATAGACGGTTTCATCTCCTCGTGAAAGAAGGACAGACCGGGCTTTCTACTGCCTTTGATATGCCCACCCTCATGGGCTATGATACCGATTCTCCCAAGGCCAGAGGAGAGTGCGGCAAATGTGGGGTGGCTATCGATACACTCAAGGACATGGAAGACCTTTTTGATGGACTTCCCATTGATAAGATTACGACTTCCATGACCATTAATCCGCCTGCCTCAGTAATCTGGGGTATGTATATCGCCATGGCAGAGAAACGGGGCATAAAAGGACGATTTATTGGTGGAACAATCCAGAATGACATGCTTAAGGAATTTGTTGCCCAAAAGACCTTCATGTGCCCACCAAAGCCTTCCTTGAGACTCATAACTGATACTGTTGAGTTCGGGACAAGGGAAATCCCACGTTGGAATACCATCAGTATCAGTGGGTACCACATCAGAGAGGCCGGTTCCACAGCCGTTCAGGAACTGGCCTTTACATTGGCCGATGGTATCGCCTATACCCAGGCGGCCATAGATCGGGGGCTTGACGTGGATGATTTCGCATCTCGATTTTCCTTCTTTTTCAATTCACACCTGGATTTTTTTGAAGAGATTGCCAAATTTCGGGCAGCCCGTCGTATGTGGGCAAAGATCATGAAAGAGAGGTTTCTAGCCAAGAATCCTCGATCCTGGTGGCTACGTTTTCATACGCAGACCGCAGGTTGTTCTTTGACAGCCCAGCAGCCTTATAACAACATTGTCCGGACAGCGCTTCAGGCACTTGCTGCGATATTTGGCGGGACCCAATCCCTCCATACCAATTCCCTTGATGAGGTCTTGTCCATACCCACCGAAGAAGCTGCCACTATCGCCCTCAGGACCCAACAGATTATCGCGGAGGAATCGGGAGCGGCCAACACTATTGATCCTCTAGGAGGCTCATACTTTATTGAATCGCTCACAAACCAGCTAGAGGAGGAGGCCTTTGAGATTATCCAAAAGATCGATGAGATGGGTGGAATGCTGAACGCTATTGAAAGGAACTACCCCCAGCAGGAGATTGCAGACGCTGCTTATCATTATCAGAGACAGATTGAGGAGAACAGAAAAACAGTCGTGGGTGTGAATAGATATGTGACTGAGGAGACAGTCCCAGTAGAGATACTCCAAGTCGATGAAGAACTGGAAAGAATGCAGATAGAGAAGACCAGCCGAATAAAGAATGGTCGGGATAATAAGAAGGTCAAAGAATGCTTAGAAAGATTGGGTGAAGCCTGCGTTGGAAATCAGAATGCGATGGAACCCATCATCGATGCTGTCAAGGCGTACGCTACACTACAGGAGGTATGTGATGTCTTCAGGAGTACCTTTGGGGAATACCGAGATCCAGGGATCTATTGAAGAGTCATTTGTCATTTGTAATATTTTGTTAATCTTATCTATATCTATCATAGATCTTAAAAAGTAACCAATAATATTTGTTGATTTGAAGGGATTTACCGTGCAGAAGCGAAAGCTCAGAGTAATGGTAGCAAAACCTGGGTTGGATGGACATGATAGGGGAGCGAGGATCATCGCGA
>DAOVAK010000176.1 GCA_030671095.1 Deltaproteobacteria bacterium
TATTCCTTGAACTGAAGCAAGGCCTTGGTTGTACAGGTTTGCAGGAGCAAAGAAAAGGTTGATAAAAAAAAACATACTGTATTTGATCATTTGCATTTGCCTTGGTTTCGTCTTGCTTGCATCGCCAAAGGCATTTGCTGTTGATGGAGGATCAGGCGATCCGGAGGGCGCACACAACCAAAAATGGCCGGGGTATAAAGATGTGCTTTGCAACAGGTGTCACTTTCCCAAAAGGGGAAAGGGCCCCAAAATCTGGAAAAAGCTGCCTCTGGGAGCAGAGACCATTAAAGGCACAAAGGGGATGAGGACCATATGCCAGAGTTGTCATTATCCCGGCAATGCAGTCAATGCCCTGTCTGGTTTTAGTCTTGGCAGCCACCCCTTACGAGGCCATAATTACAAAAACTCCAATGTGTTCATAGATCAGACGGAATCTCACCTGGGAGAGGACCATGTGATGCATGACTGGGCGAACCCTGATCCTGCCGCAGGAAAGCTCCCAAAGGAAATCGACCCTGTATTCCCTTTGAAAAAAAGGGATAAATGGGGCCATCCGGAAATGGAAGGAGACACGAAAAATAAAGGTTTCTTCTGTAATTCGTGCCACGACCCACATGAGCAACCAGCCAAAAACATTGATGGCTCAGGGGATTATCTTAGGGTAAAAGAGGGAGGGAGCGTAGGCAAATCAGGGGACAGGACCAAATTTTGTCTTCAGTGCCATCAGAACCTTCCCGAACATCCACAACACGGGGTAGATCTCGGGTGCCAAAAATGCCACCACCCCCATGACGGTATAATCCGGATCGAGGACAATCCAATACTGGGCCAATGGATCCATACAAACCCAATACAGAGGACCAACTTCAGGGCCTTGCCAAATGTCGCCTCTTTCGGTCTTCAGGAGGATGGAATTGATGTGGATGTATCCTCAACATGCTATGGATGTCACAATCCGAACAGGCCTTCCGAAATCTCTAAGTTAAGCGCAGGTTTAATCTATGGTGACGACACGGAAAGCCCGAGGGAGCATCATCCTATGGGCTATCAGGCAGTTATAGAGGGTATGGCCCATGCTGTGGAGGTGGACCATCCAAGCCCGGAAGGTTTGCTCACCTGCACCTCCTGCCATGAAGGATTTCATGGGGGGGGAAATCCCTATTTTTTAAGGGAGGATTTTACTGAGGACAATGCAGATTTTTGTTCCATATGTCATTCGGATAAAACGGCTGAGGATCTCGGTCCCGTGGCAGGTACCGCTCATCGACAGGATTTTGGAAAGCGCCCGAACGGAAGAGGGGACTGCATGTTTTGCCATTATATCCATGACGGTCAGGACCGCGGCGCAGCTTCCACGCCGAGTATCGAGGCCGTAATCAGGATTTCGCCTGTCAATCTCCTCTGGGCAGGCAAGGGAGAAGACCTTGAAACTGAGGACTATGAGGATATCTGCTTTGGTTGCCACGGCGATAAAATCTATACTAAGGGATCAGGCATGGATGGCGCAATGCTCCAACCCGACAAGTTTGCCAGCCATCCGTTCTCGGGGATCCCCCAACTTGCCAAGCCAAAAGGAGGATTCCTGGTCTCCGATGGCACAAGAGCCGAAGTAGTCAATGACTATGGCGTGCCATCAGGAGAAATATTCTGCGGTTCCTGCCATAATGTTCATAAGGCAACCAATAAGCCCTATCTTAGAGTGGAAGCCTCTCCTTATGCCGGACAGGGATTCTGCGAGGGCTGTCATACAGACCATCCGGGGGAAGGGTTGTCCAGCCACCCTGTTGGTGTGCCACCTAATACAGATAAGACATTATCCGAATTCCCTGAAATCCTTTTCGGGGGGGGAAGCGGCGAGCCCAGAGGGATTACCCAGGGGAATACCGCTGATGGAAAGGTTCTCTGTCTTACATGTCATAATGTGCACGCGGCCCTCACAGACCATCGAGGGAACCTTCTGGGGGAAATGGACCAAATAGGCAAGGAAGGAAAGCATGGCCCGCTCCTTTTGGTGGACAATTTCTCCAGTGAATCAGGAAGCGACTTATGCCTATCATGTCATAAACCTTTTGAAAGCATCCTTGGTTCCAGGCATGATTTTTCAAACCTGGACCTTGGAGAAATAAGCTCAAGAGGGGTATGTTCTGCATGCCATACCCCTCATAGGACAAAAGACAAACAAGCGCTCTGGCCACGCTCGCTTGCAGAAGAACGGGTTAGATTTTTCCATATAGACAAACCTGACTATATCCCCGGGGCAACCATTTTCTGTTATGACTGCCATGAAGATGAGTCATCCATTGATAACGATCCCCCTTCAAACGCCTTTTTCGATCCCCCGCAAGATATCGCCTTTACCGATGGTCCCGGTATCAGCAGCCAGGTCGGATATTACGAGACCATCCCTCCACAGGACGATCCGCCGCCAGTAGATGGTTCGCCAACAGGGGGGCATTATATTAAGACAGGACAAATCTCCAAGCTAAGACACGGGACTGAAACAGGGGACAAAATCCCTTGTGAATTGTGTCATGACCCCCACGCACGAAATGATAACCAAGTCTTTCTTGTAAACCCTCTTGGCGTTAATACAATCGACAACCTCGAGGCCAGCCGCCAAACCCGCAACGGAACAGGAACGGGAAGAGAAATCTGCGCATCCTGCCATGGCTATGCAGAAACGGATGCCATGATCGGGATCCCTGTCAAGATTTATGACTTTTATGTTATACAGACATCCGAAAACAGGGACGAGCACAAAAAGGACAATGATACGCCCTGCACAAACTGCCATCGCCATAACAGGATAGTACCAATACAAGATCAGGCACATCTTGTGCACCTGATTTCCCCGAGAGAAACCAGCACTGCCAGGGAAAAGACCATTCGTGCCAAAGGCATAACAGAGACGGACAGGGGCATAGGTATCGGCAGTTGCACTATCTGCCATCCCACGGAACTCGCCTACGACATAGGAGATCTTATGTTTGCCGATGAACAACCCTTAAGCAGTACGGGTGTTTGCCAGCCATGTCACAGTCAGGGGGGAACTTATAACGGTGTTTCCGATTCGTTAACCGGGGCAAAATATAACTGGAAAACATCCCCATACAATTCCAATGGCACCCTGAAATTGGGAAAAGAAAAATGGTGCGCAGGCTGCCACGATGATGATCCCTCTGTGGTCTGGTGGCCGGGGCTCAATGTCCCCGTTGTAGCGCCAGTCATCTGTGGTCAGACATATGGGTTCTTTCAGACCGGCCACGGGCTTGCCCCTTATCTCGACAACCCTAATTCCGACAGACGCGGGGCAGGCATGATATGCACTGACTGCCATGATCCTGATATGCCACATATATTGACCAGGCATTATAACGCTGAGGAAAACAACTATCAGGCCGGCTATCGACTCCGATCAGTCGACGGCAAGGAGCCCATGATAATACCCAGGTGGCGGGACGAATACTGGTCCGGGGATTTCAATCTTTGCTATTCCTGCCATAGCGAGGAATCAGTAATTGGCCTCGGGTTTGGTTATCGGTATTATACAACTAACCATAATCCATTCTTTTTAGTGAACAATGTGGACACCGGTTTCAAAAACGTGGACTTATTAGGGCTGAACAGGCATAATACCACCCAGGGGCCGACCTTTGATTTCGTCAACTACTATCCAAGCAACAGCCACTGGAACCATCTGGCGCTCCCCAATGCCCTTGTAACCCTATCAACCCCTGCCGGAGGGGGCAGGACCCGCATAAACAGGTGCATTGACAGCAGGTGCCACAGTAAGATAGTCTGGGATTCCGACCGTGACGGATGGCTTGATTCCAGGCCTTCCTGCACTACCTGTCATAATCCGCATGGCACTAAATATACAGCCTTGACGAGGAATGATCTTGCAATCACCCATGACCAACCTGGTTCTGACTGGACATATGGATATATTGGAAGTCCTAACTATGGCATATATGGCAACGATGGAGAAGACCTTTATTGCGGAGGATGTCATGCCAAGCTTATGAGGTTTGGCGCAAGCAACTACGACTATTATCGGAATCTCTGGGAAGGGGATGAGATCCCTCCTGCCCCCCCTGGATAGTCACGCCACAAAGTCAGCATTTTAAAAAACTACGTTTTTCCAATGAAGCCAACCCGCAACAATCTGCGGGGTATCTCGTGAGAAAAATTCTTCTTGGCGAAGCAAGCTTCGGGGAATTAAACCCTTAGAGATTAAATATTACAATATGTTGAACCAATTGCCATATAATGTTGCATTCTACATTACTCTCTGTTCAGCAAAAAATGATCAGCCCTGATCAGGGAATAAACAGGGGATTAATGCTTCGGTATCTTAGCAATAAAATTTATTTCTCTTCTTGTAGGAAATCTTTTTATAAAACAACTCTTAAATCTCTCAAAAATGCGACCTGCAAGGATAATGAATCCTTGCATGAGATGTTCTAATATAAGGCAATCATGCCCATTATTCGGTCTTTTTCACAAAAGAGAATAATCTCTTTGACTCCCCGGATTAATAAAAAAAATTGTTTGCTTCCGCTTTGTCAGAATTATGCATAAACATAAGGTACGAGTGGTATTTGTTTTGCATATATTTTAAAGCGGGGACACGTGTATTTTGCTTATGTTAAAACAAAAATAATAAAAAATTTTAATGGAAAATATCGAATCAAGAAAAAATATGCCTTTTTTATGTAGTCTTGCGCTTATTATTCTCGGTTTGTGGCTAATGCGTATAACAAAAAAATTAAAATAATTAAGGAGTTACAATATTTTTAACTTGAACTCGACCATAGGAATTATTATAATAAAGCATTTCGATCAGGCAATATATAATAGATTAGGACCACTCTCCACAATTACTTCCGAAAAAGAAAAGGACTAATGTTTCAAAAACTTATATACTTAAGCTCTGACAGAAGCGCCAAGATAGCAGGTGTGCACGGCATCATTCTATGCCTATTACTTGCGGTTTTTGTGCCTCGTGCATCCGCTATAGACGGACCTCATGGGGATGAAAGGATAAGGAACCCAAAGGGGGTCTGCTCCACCTGCCATATACCTCACAAAGCCAAAGGGCTCAAGATATGGGCAAGGACCAGCAACAAACCCGGGCTCTATGCCGGCATACACCAGCTTTGTCAGACCTGCCACGATGGGACCATGTTTTTTAAAGGGGACCCTATGGGAGATGGAGGCGATAGTATAGAGGGATATGAGAGCGGCGATTATCTCCCAACCAAAGATTATAAAGGCAAATTCATTGTCAAAACCCAAGAGGACGGAGAAAAGGAGGTATACGCAAGCACAGGCACAGACGATGTTCTGGATGAAATGGAAGGCGGTTCCTCATTAGAAGGGCCTTATGAGAGCCATGTAATGCATGGCGGCGCTGATATAACCCTGGATGAGGCCCTCCGCTTCTTTGACCCGGACATATTTCCCCTTGACCCATCAGATGAAGACACATATCCCCAGGGGCCTGAGCATGAAAAATATAGACGCGGCGGGGCAGGTTTTTACTGCGGCACCTGTCATGATCCGCATAAACAGCCCCCAAACACAGGCTTTACAGGGGGCTTTTATCTGCGAACAAGGCCGGGGTTTGATGTCGGTGACCCATGGGACAACAGGAAACCCTTCTGTTCACAATGCCACGGAGAGATCCATGCCCCTGAGTCCGATTGTCTGGCTTGCCATCACCCCCACCTGGGCACCACCCTGATAAAAGATAATGAAACCCTTGGCAGAAAAATATTCCGCTATCCGGTTGAACCAATCGATTTCGAAGCCACCCCTAATGTGCTAAAAATCACTGAGTCAGAGGAGGAGGATTGGACAGCGGCGCTATGCTATGGTTGTCATAACGGCAAAGAAGGAAACCTATGGAGACAGGCAGGCGCGGTACCCATATATGGAGACGATATAACTGACGGAAAAAAGCATCATCACCCCATGGGGACTCAAGCATGGCTTGGCGATTTCTCAAAGATCTCCGACGGGGTCTTTATCCGCGCACCTGAAACTCCATTAGACCTCCTCAATAAAAACCGGGAGATTACCTGTACCTCCTGCCATGACGGATTTCATGGGCCTGGTGAATATACAGGTTTAGAGGCCAAAGGGAAAAACAAAAAGAATAACTTTCTGCGCTGGCACTTCAGCAAACCGTACGGCGATGGAGATCCACAGAGCGCTGAGTCTAGGGAAGATAGCGCTGAATTCTGCATAAAGTGCCACT
>DAOVAK010000241.1 GCA_030671095.1 Deltaproteobacteria bacterium
AAAGGAAACAAAGCAACCTCAAGCGCCAAATATATCCCTTTCTAGCCGTGAGATCAATACTCCACGACTCCAACGCTCTCTCCGAGGCGTAGGCTCTCCCCTCTCTCCGAGCTGTAGGCTCTACCCTCCGGGGCGTAGTCCCCTACGGGACGGAGTCGAGCCGGAAGCCGGCCTGTAAGCCCTACGGGCTGGAAGCGGAGCCGGAGGCCGTGAGTCCAGGCATCGCTGCTGCGGCAACTTATGTCAATTTTGATATATGCAACTTATTGATTTCTCATAAAAAATGCTTGACAATCATCGCCAAAAGAGCAATAAGGCTTGGCTATTCGGCATCATTTTCATTCCTTAAACTCCTTTTTTTAATATCAACACTCCTTAACAGCTTCAAGCCCTATTGGTTTTGACTAAACCGGTAACCTAAAAGAAAGGAGGTCCCATGGAAGTTACGCGTCGTGATTTTCTCAAAATCACAGGGGCTTCTGCAGCGGGCGCGGCGGTTCTGGGGCTGGGTCTTGATCTAAAGCCGATCAAATCCCATGCCCAGACCCTGAAGATCCGCTTCGCCAAGGAGTCGACGAGCATCTGTTGTTACTGCGCCGTCGGCTGCGGTGTGATCGTTCACGCCGGCAAAGCAGGAGCGGGGAAGATTATTAACATTGAGGGAGACCCTGACCACCCCATCAACGAGGGTTCTCTCTGTTCAAAGGGCGCGGCCCTGAGTCAATTGGCCAATAACGAAAATCGTGTCACCAGCCCATTATACCGAAAGCCGTACAGCACGCAGTGGCAGGAGGTATCATGGGACTGGGCTCTCTGGACCATCGCCAAGAGGATCAAGAAGACTCGGGATGGTACTTTCCGGCGCAGAAACAAAAAGGGAAGCATTGTCAACCGGACCACGGATATCGCCGAGGTGGGAAGCGCGGCCCTTGACAATGAAGAGTGCTGGCTGATCCAGGCCATGATGAGGGCCCTAGGTCTCGTCTACATCGAACACCAGGCCCGTATCTGACACAGCGCCACGGTTGCGGCTCTGGCAGAGTCGTTCGGACGCGGCGCGATGACCAATCACTGGATCGATATCCGAAACAGTGATTGCATTCTCATCATGGGTTCCAATGCGGCTGAGAATCACCCCATCTCTTTTAAATGGGTGACCGAGGCCATGAAGCGCGGGGCCAAGCTCATCAGCGTGGATCCCCGATTTACGCGCTCTTCAGCAAAGGCCGATTTTTATACCGCATTGAGATCAGGAACGGATATCGCCTTCCTGGGCGGGATGATCAAGCACATCATCGAGAATAGCAAGTACTTTAAGGAATACGTGGCCGAATACACCAATGCGGCCTTCATTCTGGCAGACACCTATTCCTTCAAGGATGGCCTCTTCTCCGGATATGATCCCAAGACCCATAAGTATAACAAAAAGATGTGGGCCTTGGAAAAGGATGCGAACGGTATTCCGAAGAAGGATCGGTCCCTCCAGGATCCGCGATGTGTCTTTCAGCAATTGAAAAAACATTTCAACCGATATGACCTGGATACGGTCTCTGCCATTACAGGCACCCCCAAAGAGGATCTTGTCAAGGTCTATGAGATGTACTCGGCGTCCGGTCAGAGGGGAAAGGCCGGTACCATCATGTATGCCATGGGCTGGACCCAGCATACAGTAGGGACCCAGAACATCCGAACCATGGCCATCATTCAGTTGCTGCTGGGCAACATGGGTGTGGCGGGTGGTGGCGTTAATGCCCTGAGAGGGGAGTCTAATGTGCAGGGGTCTACGGACCATTGCATCCTCTTTCATATCTGGCCCGGTTATCTGAAGACCCCTAAGGCCTCTCAACGCACCCTGGCCGAATACAACAAGAAATATACGCCCAAGACCAAGGATCCTCTGAGTGCCAACTGGTGGGGGAACTATCCCAAATACTCGGTGAGTCTGCTCAAGTCTTTCTTCGGCGATAAAGCGACAAGCCTAAATGATTTCGGTTACAGTTGGCTCCCCAAGCTGGATGACGGGAAGGCCTATTCCTGGCTGGACCTCTTTGATGTCATGTACAAGGGAGATATTAAAGGCTTCTTTGCCTGGGGCCAGAATCCGGCAGCTTCCGGTGCCCATTCCAACAAGACCCGACAGGCGCTCGGCAAGCTGGACTGGATGGTGAACGTGAATATCTTCCCCAATGAGACGGGGTGGTTCTGGAAAGGACCCGGGATGGATCCCAAGAAGATCAAAACCGAGTGCTTTTTCCTCCCCGTTGCTGTCTCTATGGAGAAGGAGGGCTCCGTCACCAACAGCGGACGCTGGAGTCAGTGGCGT
Source organism: Deltaproteobacteria bacterium (assembly GCA_030671095.1). Next base: position 2,324 of record DAOVAK010000241.1, read on the forward strand.
TACCAGGCAGCCGAGCCGCCCGGGGATGCTAGAGATGACGGCAATATCATCATTAGTCTGATGAAAAAGGTGAAATACCTTTATAGGAAAGATACGACAGCCGTCTTTCCTGAGCCCATCCTCAATCTGAAGTGGGACTACACGACCGCTGGCAAATATGATCCCCACAAGGTGGCCAAGGAGATCAATGGTTATTTCCAGACGGATATGATCGTGAAAGGCAAGTCCTTCAAGAAGGGTGACCTGGTCCCCAGCTTTGCTTTCCTGCAAGATGACGGCTCCACCAGCAGCGCGAACTGGCTCTACTGCCACTCCTACACGAACAAGGGAAACATGGCTGCCAGGCGCAAGAGAGAGAAGGCTGGCATTGGCCTCAATCTTGAGTGGGCTTGGTGCTGGCCGGTCAACCGACGCATTATTTACAACCGCGCTTCGGTTGACAAGTATGGCAAACCATGGGATCCGGAGCATCCGGTCATTCGTTGGGATTCCAGCGCCAAAGGTGGAAAAGGCGGATGGGTTGGTGATGTCCCGGATGGCGGCTGGCCGCCTATGCTCAAAGCGGATGGTACGCCCAATCCCAAGACCAAGCATCCATTCATCATGAAACCTGAGGGCCATGCCCATGTCTTTGGCCCCGGAAGGGCTGAAGGACCGTTCCCTGAGCACTATGAACCCATAGAGTGCCCGGTGGAGAGGAACCTGATGTCTAGTCAGCTCATCAATCCGATCGCAGCCAGATACGGGACTGATGCGGATGTCTACAAGACGTGCGATCCCAGGTATCCGTTTGTGGCCACCACCTACCGTGTCAGCGAGCACTGGCAGACAGGGGTTATGACGCGGTGGCAACCCTGGTTGTTGGAATCCCATCCCCAGCTCTTCGTTGAGATGAGCCGTGAACTGGGCAATTTGAAGGGGATCAAGAACGGTGACATGGTCATTGTGGAATCAGCACGAGGCAAGGTAGAGGCTGTGGCCATGGTGACTCTCCGCTTCCGTCCCTTCAGGATCGGTGGCAAGACAGTCGAGGGAGGGAACGTTGTTCACCAAGTGGGACTCCCATGGCATTACGGATGGGTCCACCCCGAGGGTGCCGGCGATTCTGCTAACCTGTTGACTCCGTCAGCGGGTGATGCGAATACCAGGATTCCTGAAACCAAGGCCTTTATGGTCAACATTAGAAAGGCATAGAAGGGAGGTGATCTGATGAAAGGAAACGCGTTTTTTATTGATACGACTTTGTGTACCGCATGCCGAGGCTGTCAGATTGCCTGCAAGCAGTGGAACCAACTGCCAGCCACCAAGACGGAGCAATGGGGAAGCTACCAGAACCCCAAGGACCTCTCCTTCTATACCTATAAACTGGTTCGTTTTACGGAAAGCCTGGGGCCTGATGGCAAACCGCGCTGGTACTTCTTTCCGGACCAGTGCCGCCATTGCGTGGAACCACCCTGTAAGGAGGCGGCCGAAGATGATGCCCCTGGCGGGATCATCATTGACGGCCTAACCGGTGCGGTCCTGTACACGGATAAGCTGAGGAAGGCCAACGCCGAGGACATTATCGATTCCTGTCCGTTTAACATCCCGCGAGTAGAAAAGGGCACCGCCTACATGTCCAAGTGCACCATGTGCGCAGACAGGGTCAACAACGGCCTTCAACCCGCCTGTGTTAAGACCTGTCCCACAGGGGCTATGAACTATGGCGACCGGGATGAAATGGTTTCTTTGGCCAACCAACGTCTGGCTGAGGCAAAATCCAAATTTCCCAAGGCTGTGGTAACAGGGCTCGATGATCTGAGGTGCTTTTATCTGCTGGGTGACGATCCTGGCAAATATCATCAATATGCCAACGTGGATCGGGTTCCGGGGGTTATGGACCGCAAGATGGCCCTCAAGAAGATCGGCAAGTCTTTGAGGGAACTCTCGCAAGAGTGGAATATCCTGCATAAACTGGTAGGCTAAATCAGCGCCTTGTTCATAAACCTTTAAGAAATAAAGGGGGTAACCCTAACGGGACCCCCTTTGTTTTTGTTGATCACCGCAATTCTATAGAGTATACGTCCAGATGGATATTAGCGAAACTGCACCTCAATCAGACGAAGATTGAAGATTTCAGAGATTTGGAATCTGAATCAAAGAATCTTAAGCCCGAATTTCAAAGGGGAAGAATGCTAATGAGCAGTGATCTATTAGAACACACTGACCGACTCATTGCGCGGCGGCCTGTGTCCAAAGATGCCCTTGTTTCCTATCGTGAACTGGTGCGCCTCATGGGTGAAGTGGAGCCTCAGCCTCGGAAGATACAAGTGGAAGGCAGGTTAAAGGACGTAAAAAAGGAGGAAGGCTTTCCCCTTTTCTCACGGAATGATTTACCCCTTGACTTTGAGACAAGTTCAGCACTTATGTCTAAGTTCTTGGATCACTTAACTACCACAAAGCGAGAGGATACCGATGGTCTGAAAAAGGCCCTGGAGAAATCTAAGAAGGACTCCGACTGGGCAAATAAGTTGTTTAGGGCTGTGCTTGAGAAAGATGATGAGCGTCCTACAAGGATGGGAAAAGAGACGGATCTGGACCCAAAGGCTTTGCAATTTCTGGCCCAGCTCGCCTTGAGGCCTTCGCTACAGGCCCTTCGGAATTCAGTTTCCGAAGAGATAGATAAGGCAGACTGGGATCATGGTTACTGCCCCTTCTGTGGTTCCCAGCCCAATATGGCCTATTTTGACAAGACGGGAAAGAGACATCTCCACTGTGAGCTCTGTGGTCAGGAATGGCCCCATCCACGCCTCAATTGTCCTTTCTGTCAGACCCAAGAGCAGAAGAGCTTGGGGTATTTTCACAGTGAAGAGGAGGAAGGCTTTCGGGTCGATTTTTGCCGAAAGTGCAACAGGTATATCAAGACCGTGGACAAAAGGATCGTCGAAGATGCCGCCCCCATGGAACTGGAGTACTT
>DAOVAK010000372.1 GCA_030671095.1 Deltaproteobacteria bacterium
CCGAGCATCTTCGCCGTAAGATGGGCCTTTTTATAGGCATTTTCCTCAAAAGTCGCTCCATCCTCTTTGATTGGCGATATGGGGCCGAAATCTTGTAAGCTCTTTATTTCAATATGGAAATCTGAGATAAGGGCCTTGAATTCCCCTATTTTGCCTTGGTTTCGAGTGGCCAGAACCAGTGGTTTTTCAATCATGTATGGGCATCTTTATCAATACGGGGCCTCTTCGAGGCCATAATAAGCTAGCCCGCCATCTTCTCTTCAAATTTGCGCATAAAGATCTGTCGGATTTCCTCGAGGCGCTCTTCGTCCTGAGCCTCGAAGCGGAAGACCAGGACCGGCTGGGTATTGGATGCCCTGACCAAGCCCCATCCGCCGTCAAAGAGAACCCTGGCCCCATCCACATCAATCACTTGGTGGTCTTTTTTGAACACCTCGGCCAGTTCTTCCACCACCTGAAACTTTTTATCATCAGGGCAATCCAGGCGGATTTCAGGGGTACTCACCATTTGAGGGACACCAGTGAGAAGTTCCTTGATGCTCTTACCTTTCCTCGTGAGGATCTCCAGCAAACGCGCCCCGGCGTAAATGGCATCGTCATAGCCGAAATAGCGCTCGGCAAAAAAGAGGTGTCCACTCATTTCCCCGGCGAGAAGTGCCCCTTCCTCTTTCAGTTTGCTTTTGATCAAGGAATGCCCCACCTTCCACATGATGGGCTTTCCTCCATGTTTTTCGATATCATCGAACAGGGCTTGGGAACACTTCACTTCGCCAATAATCGTGGCGCCTGGATAGCGCTCCAAGAGATCCCTGGAAAAGATGATCATCAACTGGTCTCCGAAGATAATGTTGCCCTCATGGTCAACCACACCAATTCTGTCGGCATCGCCGTCAAAGGCGATAACTAAATCTGCAGAAACTTCCGATACCTTCGAAATCGCAGCTTTCAGGTTCTCTGGTACCGTGGGGTCCGGATGGTGGTTTGGGAAGTGTCCATCGGGTTCACAGAAAAGCTTTACAACCTCAACTCCCATTGCGGTAAATGCATCTGGCGCGACCAGTCCACCCATACCGTTGCCCCCATCCACCACGGCTTTTATGGATATGTGGCCAGGTTGGAGATTATGGCGGAGGTAATCAAGGTACGGACCCGTGATTTCGGCACCTTCCACCCTCCCTTTTCCGTTATGGAATTTTCCTGTCTCTCCAATCTCTCGGATCTTTTGAATCTCCTTGCCGTAGATGGTGGCTTTGCCAAGACAGACCTTGAACCCGTTGTATTCCGGAGGATTGTGGCTCCCGGTAATCTGGATGCCTCCATCCACCTCAAAGTGATGCAGGGAGAAGTAAAGGAGCGGTGTGGGGACCATGCCCAGATCCAAGACATCAACTCCGGACTCTAATAGTCCACTCAGCAAAGAATCTCTCAGTTCAGGAGAACTGAGGCGGCAATCACGACCCAGCGTGATCTTCGATGCCCCCTGGTTATGGTAATAGGTCCCAAAAGAGAGCCCCAATCGATGGACCGTCTCTTGATTCAGCTCATCAGGCACCCGCCCGCGAATATCATACTCCCTGAAGATGTGAGGGTTCATAGCAAGTCCTCTTTTTGGGTCTTCCGCAGTTCCTCAACGATTTTTCGAATCTCCTCTGCCTTATTCAGGTCCGCGACCAAAAGGGCGTCAGGGGTATCAATCACCAGACAGTTTTTCAGGCCCAGGCAGGCCACCAACCGCCCACCCCGGTTGGAAACAAAACTCTCCTCACACTCAACAAGAAGGGATTCCCCCTCTACGAGGTTCTGCTGCTGATCATGAGATTGTTTCCTCAACGCATACAGGGATGACCAGGATCCCACATCACTCCATCCGCACTCGCATGGGAGGACAAAAATGGGGCCCCTTGTCTTCTCCATCACCCCATAGTCAAAGGATATGGCCTCAAGAGGGGGGTAGACCTCCTCCATCACCTTGTCAAAGGCCTCCGTTCCCAGGGCTTTTTCCAGCTGTTTCAGGCCTTGATAAAGATCGGGAAGATGATCCTGAATCTCTTTAAGGATGGTCTCTGGTTTTGCCACGAAGATACCCGCATTCCAATAATAGTCACCGCTTGCAAGATACTTTTGGGCCCAATCCTGGTTTGGCTTTTCCACAAAGGCAGAGACCTTGTAAGCGGGCAGGCCCTTGAAATCGGGGTGCACTTCAGATCCTCGAATATAGCCATAACCGGTTTCTGGCCTTGTGGGAACCAGGCCCAGTGTGACGATGCCTCCCAGTTCAGCGAGTTTTGCAGCCTTACGGAGACCATCCACAAAGGCGGATGGATCCCCTATGTAATGGTCTGCTGGAAGGAAGGCCACTGGTCCAGCACCGCCCAGGTGCTGAGCATAGATGGCGCCAAGACCGATACAGGGGGCTGTATTTCGACCCACCGGTTCGGCCAGGATATGGACATTTCGGCCTTTAAAAAGTTCTCTGGCTTCTTTCAGATGTTCCCGTCCAAGCACGAGGATCATCTCCTCCTCTCGGGCAAGTGGCTTTAACCTATTGCAGGTCTCCACCACCATGGGATCCTTACCACTGATCCTCAGGAACTGCTTTGGCCTGCCCTTGCGGCTAACTGGCCAGAAGCGCGTACCAGAACCTCCTGCCATTATGACCACAAACATTCGCTACTCCCAGTGTATGGTTAACGGTTAATCGTGTTGACAGGCGAGGAATGGGCTTTAAGTACGTCCACTTACCTCCGTCGCTCCGTTCCCCCGTTCCAGCTCTGCGAAGCAGGGCTAAAGGTATCAAGTACGGTAGTCCGAATTAATGGCTATATAATCAGGCGTTAGATCACATGTAACGACCTGGTCTTCATGTTCCCCTTGTCGGAGATCGATAGTGACAGAGAACGCTTTCTGGGCCATCTTTTTCGAGGCCCTTTTTTCCATGTCGGCGCCGATCGCAAGGCCTCCGTCCACGATCTGAATATCATCAACCCATATGTGGACATCCGCCTCTTGCATGCTGATATTCGAACGACCCAAGGCTGCCATAATCCTACCCCAGTTAGGATCCTGACCATAGAAGGCGGTTTTTACCAGGTAAGAGTTGGCGATTGTCCTTGCAGCTGTCTCGGCATCCTCATGACTGGCTGCCCCTTTTACTTTCACATAAACAACTTTGGTGGCGCCTTCACCATCCCTCACAATCATGGTAGCCAAATCATCCATAACGTGGGTCAACCCTTTTTGAAACCTCTCATAATCACCGGAGGTTAATTCCCCGTTCCCCGCCATACCATTGGCCATGACCAAAACTGTATCATTCGTGCTTGTGTCACCATCCACGCTAATGCGGTTGAATGTGGTCTTAACAGAAGAGGAAACGGACTTGCTGAGATCAGCCGGATCTATATGGATATCGCTCAACACAAAACAGAGCATGGTTGCCATGTTGGGCATAATCATGCCTGCACCTTTTGCTATTCCCAGAATCTGATAGGGCTTACCGCCAGCTTGGCCTACGAATCGGCTTATCTTGGAGAAAGAGTCCGTGGTCATGATGGCTTCTGCAGCATCCGGCAGGCCCTCGGGCATAAGGCGCTTAATAAGTTCAGGTATAACACGCTCAATCCGATCCATGGGTAAAGGCGTACCAATGACCCCTGTTGATGCGACAAGGACTTCATCAGGGTTAATACCCAGTTCCTTGGCCACCAATTCCGCTTCTCTATGGGCATTGTCCAGACCCACCTTACCCGTACATGCATTTGCGTTTCCCGAGTTGGCTATGATGGCTCTCACCCTTCCCTTTCGGATGTTCTCCTGGCTAAGTATAACGGGGGCCGCTTTCACCCTGTTGGTGGTAAAAACCCCTGCCGCAGCGGCACCTTTTTCAGAAAATATAAGGGCCATATCCAGACCCCCATCTTTCTTTATACCCGCAGCGATTGCCGACGCCTTAAACCCTTGAACGATGTCATTTGCCATAACCCTGCCCCGTGAAATTTTACCCCGTGAAATGTTTACCCCGTGAAATCAGA
>DAOVAK010000409.1 GCA_030671095.1 Deltaproteobacteria bacterium
GCCAATCTCCTCAAGGTGATATCTATTTTGCTCCTTGCCGGTGGTCTGATCTTTGAGACTTTGAGAAAGATTTCCTAAGTAATAACGGGACATTCTGCGATTAGTTAATGGGCGTAAAGCCTCAAAGATCAGACCACTGCGAAGTTTGGATGGAATTTTTTCTGAGATTTCACCTTTCGGAGACCGCCATTGACTCCGACTAGATAACAGCAAATGCCAATACTTTTGAACGTTACCAAATTATTGGAGGGATAGATGCTTAAAGAAGTGAACAAAGATAATTTCGACCAGGAGGTGGTCGAATCCCAGCAGCCTGTGTTGGTGGACTTTTGGGGACCCAGATGTGGTCCTTGCCTGGCTTTGATGCCCTACGTGGAAGAGATGGCATCAGAGTATGAGAACGCCTTGAAGGTGGTTAAGGTTGACGCCTCACAAAACCGCAGGTTATGTTTGAATCTGCGGGTGATGAATTTGCCCACCTATCTTCTTTTTAAAGACGGGAAGGAAGTGGATAGGCTGACAGGAGAGGTAGATCGGAAAAAGCTGAAAAACTTTGTTGCAGATTTTGTGAAATCTCAAGAGGAGACCCATTCACCATGACCTACCCCATCATAAAAGGATGTGCTTATGCCCTGGTCCATACGCCCGGCTTCGTAAGATATGGATCAAAGCCGATCCGTGAGGTAGCCGATAGCCAGGAACCCCTGTTACCCCAGATAGAAAAACACTTGCGGTCCTTTGAGGATGCGGTGGAATATGCGCCAAACCAGGTCTTTATCGGAAACCTTCATCCCGATGGCCTAAACGACGTGGAGCAACCCTGGTATGAACATCCCCTCAAAGGCGCTTCCCGGTATGGGGTTTACGGCGAGATCATGCCGGAGGATGAGTTTTTTGGCCTCTTGAAGCTGGCCGATGACTTTGATCTCATCTGGTTCGAGAAAGGCGCTGCGCCCCTTTTCCGCCAGAAATTGGAAGGACATCCCTTCTGGGAGGGGATGGATACCAAGAAAATCGAAACGGGCGTGGATATGGAGCGGATCCAGGAAAAGGTTAAAGGACAAGGATCCTTGCCCCTCTATCACCAAGGTCGTGTGGTGGGGTGTTTCCACAGGCATCATGACGAGGACGACACGCTGAAAGCCCAGGTATTGATGGAGAACCTGATGGCCAAGGCCTCCGGTGCCCTTGTACTGAAGCACCTCCTGAAGCAAGCTCAAATCAGCCCAGAGGAAATTGATTTTATTCTCAGTTGTTCGGAGGAGGCCGTGGGCGATCGGTATAACCGGGGAGGTGGAAGTCTCTCCAAGGCCATCGGGGAAATGTGCGGATGTATCAATGCGACAGGCTGTGACATCAAGGCCTTCTGTGCCGCTCCAATCTATGCCATCGTCAACGCCGCAGGCCTGGTTAAATCGGGCGTTTTCAAGAGGGTGGCGGTGGTCGGCGGAGGGTGTCTGGCTAAATTGGGCATGAAGTTTAAAGGCCACCTCTCAAATGATATGCCCATATTGGAGGATGTACTGGGTGGCATCGCATTCCTGATCACTGAAGACGACCATGAGAACCCCATTCTCCGTTTGGATAGCGTGGGCAAGCATGACATCGGCTCAGGCTCATCTCAACAGCACATCATGGAGTCCCTGGTGGTGAAGCCTCTGGACAGGATAGGAAAGAAGGTCACGGAGGTGGACAAGTATGGGACAGAAATGCACAACCCTGAAGTCACTGTCCCGTCGGGCAGCGGCAACGTCCCTCTTAATAATTACCGGATGATTGGCGCCTTAGCGGCATTGAGAAAAGAGATCGACAAGAGTGAGATCAATGAGTTTGTCCTGAGGCATGGTATGCCAGGGTTTTCCCCGACTCAAGGACACATACCTGCCGCTGTACCCTTTATGGGCCATGCCATTGATGCCATCAAGCGAGGAGAAATGAGCAATGCCATGTTTGTCTCCAAAGGGAGCCTGTTTCTGGGGAGAATGTCCCAACTCTCGGATGGCATGTCCTTTCTCATTGAGGCGAATCCGGCAAAGAAAGGAAAGGGTTAGCTCGCGATGGCGGGCAGGTCGCGTTTGGAATAATGGAAACTGGGAACCCATCCTGAAGGGATGGGGACTGAGCGGAGCGCAGCGAGCGCGAAGAATAATGGAATGATGGGTTTAGGGATGAAAATATATCCAATACTCCATCACTCCAATACTCCAAACCTAATAAGGAGGTTTACTGCATGTTTAAAGGAAAGAAGGCCATCATCTTCGGAGAGAGAGATGGTGTGCCGGGTCCCGCCATCGCGGCCTGTTTGGAGGCTGCGGGTGCGAAAATCATTTTCGCCGTGACTGAATGTTTCGTCTGAACAGCGGCAGGAGCCATGGACATGGAGAATCAGGCTGCCATCAAAAGGTTAGCAGAAGAGAATGGAGCTGACAATTTGGTGGTGGTCCTTGGGGCAACCGATATAGAGGGCGCTGAAATTACCGCTGAGACCGTAACCCTCGGTGACCCCAGCTTCGCCGGTCCATTGGGAGGAGTCTCGTTGGGACTTCCCGTATATCATATCCTCGAACCTGAGGTGAAAGAAGCGATTCCTGCAGATGTCTACGAAGAGCAGGCCGCCTTTATGGAGATGGTTGCTGATACCGAGGCAATCGGCAAGAAATTCAAAGAGATAAGAGAAAAGGCCTAGAGGGACCTTGCAATCAGTTGGCGGTGCACGTCAGCACACCATATCCTAGGGGGCTGGCTGCACCATTAATGCGCGAGACAGGTATGGTCAATTTCCCCTTCAGGTTTTCGGTGACCCCGGGCAGGGGTCCTTGCCCAACAAGCTTATCCACAGGGTCAAGCTCAACAGCCTCATCGTTATTGCCGGTCGTCACAAAGGCATTCGCCTCAGGGGTGATATGGGCGAGGGAGGGGTCCCTCCCGTCTGCGCCAGCCCCTTCATTGCCCAGGAGGACCGTCCGAATGCCTTGAGACTCACAGGTGCTGCACATGAACATCAGGTCCGTGTCCGCGTTCCCACCCCCTTCCTTGGTTATGAGGACTCCGTCAGCTCCAAGTCTTTTCAAGCTTTCCACCGCTTCTCGAGCCGCCCTTTCCTTCTCTTCCAATCGGCTGTGCTCGTTGCATATCACCACACCATGGAATAGGAGATCATGGCCGTGGCGGAGGTAGAGTTCCCTAATGATAGGGTTATTTAGGTGAAGGTATGTGGGATTACGGTTAGATGGGATGACGTAATTGCCGCTGACAATGGCCCCGTCCATTATCTCGTTGGGATGAATTTGGGTTGCAGTGAGTTTACTCACGCTACGGCCGTAGAAAAAGGTATCGCGGAGGAATCCCTGAGATTGGAGCATGTAGATATAACCGATTCGTTTAAGCCCTCTTTCTTGCTCCGAGCCGGTCTTTTCCAAGTCCAATTCAAATGTCTCATTCTCATCTGGGTCCCTGTCCAGGCTCGCTTTCGCCAAATACTCGCTCGCTTTTAACCCGGCGAGTCTCACCCCCGTTTCAAATTCGGTCAAGGCGGTCCCCGCCGCCCGCTCGAAAACGAGAACGATGTTATTCGTCTGGGAAAATGGGGAGTATGTTGCCCCCACTCCCCCCATATCAACCAGGCCTTCCTGGACCCGAGGGATAGAGGCCACCTCCATGACGGCGACGCCTTCCAGCACCTTCGTCACACCATTTCCCACTTTTTCTGAGGTGCTCAAAAAACCTGGGAATACTTCTCCCCCGCCCTTTGCCTTAGCACGGGGTTCCA
>DAOVAK010000593.1 GCA_030671095.1 Deltaproteobacteria bacterium
CGCTTATAATGCGAAAGAAGGTCGAATAAAATATCCTGCTGAGAGATTTTTGTTCCATCAAGGCCCCGTTTCCGAGCGATATCGAAAGTTGTTAGAATCGCTGAGAAAAGATGAGTAACCGGATAGTCCAGCGGGTCTTTGAGGTTATGACGGGGGCAGTGTGCGAAGATCGTGGATTTTACTAAGAGGGTCAGAGGGGAACCAAGAGTGATGGTCTCGTAAAAAGTCATAAATTAGACGGCACAGTAAAAAGCTCCAGATGCAAGGCGCGCGAATCTATAGGAATGAGGCGTACTTACCAGTACGCCGCAGTGACTTAAAGATGAAGCGCAACGCCGCAGATGGACTTTTTACGAAGCCGTCAAGAGTGGAACAGGAGTCAAGTCAAGGACTGAAAAGTTGAGAGGGTACAATAGCATAAGACTGGGAGAGATTTCGCATATGGACAAAAAGGAATAATTCTTATCGAAAAAAGAGCCGAGGAAATCCATTTATCCGGAGATGGGAGGGAGGTGTAGCTGAAGGATGGGGGGATACAGGGTAATAAATATCGGCATGGAGAAATCATATAGGGAAGGGAGTGAAGGTGAACATTAAAAATCAAATAAGGGACGTACGCCCCAGGTATATGTATCTTCAAAGATTCAACAAAAACCGTGAATGCTTTTTTGGAGGGTGACAAGATGAAGAAAGAGAGTGAAGGGAAAGGTACAATCTATGCGATACCCGGTTTGCGAATGCCTAAATCAATGCTGCTTGGAAACGGTAGCATTGAAGAGATTGGGAAGGAGGTGAAGAAGTTAGGGGGAAAGAGAGCGATCATCATCACAGATCGAAATCTTGTTAAATCGGGATTACTGGAAAAGCCTAAACAGGTATTGGAGAGAGAAAACATTGGTGTACACTTCTTTGAAGATGTGGAGTTTGAGCCTACTACTTCTGTCGTGGAAAAGGGCCGAAATGCCGTTAAGGAAAAGCAATGCGATATCGTCATAGGGATTGGAGGCGGAAGTGTCCTAGATGCTGCCAAGGTAATAGCTTGTTTGGCTACAAATCAGGGAGGAGCTCGAGACTATCTCGGAAAGGATAAGTTTGAAAAACGTGGATTACCTCTCATATTGATGCCAACAACAGGGGGGACAGGATCAGAGGTGAGTCCTAACGCGATGCTTACTGACGACGAAGATGGGCGTAAGAAAGTAGTTTCTGACAACAAATTATTCCCGGATCTTTCACTTGTAGACCCACTGTTGACTCTTACGGTTCCCCCGCAACTAACGGCCTACACCGGCATGGATGCTTTATGTCATGCTATGGGATGCTATATCTGCAGAAGGGCGAACCCTCTCTCAGACGCCCTTGCCCTTGAGGCAATGTATTTGATCAGCCATAACTTGCGGCGGGCAGTATCCAAGGGTGAATTAGATACTGAGGCAAGATATAATATGTCGCTTGGAGCTGCTATTGGAATGATAGCGAGAATCAATAGTGGCGGTGGGGCTACACATGGACTTTCCTATCCTTTAACGGAAAAGTATCATTTCCCGCACGGTAAATCGATTGCTTTAATAATGCCCTACGTTATGGAGTCCAATGTAAGTTCAGCCATACCAAAGTTCATACGGATAGCAAAAGCTATGGGTGAAAAAACAGAGGGCCTATCCGAGAGAAAAGCGGCAGATAAGGCAGTGGACGCCATAAAAGCGTTAATGAAAGACATCGGAATATTGCTGCCACTGAGAGAGTTTGGAGTTAAGAAAGAAGAATTTCCAGAGTTTGCAGAGTTAGTCTATCAGCTTTCGTATCGCCACATCGAGGTCAACCCGAGGATGTTAACCAAGGAGGATATCATCAAGATATACGAGAATGCTTGGTAGAAACCGATTCAAACTTCATGACGGCTGATCCGATTGTTTTTCACCATGCACTTCGTCGCCGGAACGCGTATCTTTTCTTTGGCTGAAATCAGAGTTCCGTCTTGAACGTCATATCTAGCACGGTGATTAGATGCCATGCTTTCCACGGCAAAGGGGCGTTTTTTCAGAAGGCCTAGCCATTGATACAGGCCATCCAACCAGTTTCGTTCATTGAAGGAGGGTGCATGGGGGAATTTTCGGCGAAGTTGCATGGGATAGATTCTGACAGATTTCGTTAAACGAAAAGGTGGTCAAGAGATGTATCGATCGCCACGAATATGGGAACAAAGGAGGTATTTGCATGCAGAGGAGAATACCGGCCGTATATATGAGAGGCGGTACCAGTAAGGCTGTTTTTATTCGAGACAACCATCTGCCGAAGGATCCTCGGGTAAGGGACCGGGTAATTATGGGAGCGTTTGGGAGCCCTGATCCAAACAGTCGGCAAATTGATGGAATGGGGGGGGCTGTTTCCAGTACGAGCAAGGTCGCCGTCATAAGTCCTTCAAAGGATCCAAACTATGATGTGAATTACCATTTCGGTCAAGTTTCTATTGATAAACCGAAGATCGGTTATCAGGGAAATTGTGGAAACATATCGTCCGCGGTAGGTCCCTATGCTGTCGATGAGGGATTGGTCAGCGTGGAGGAGCCCATCACGACGGTACGCATATACCAAATCAACACGAAAAAATTGATCATTGCGGAAGTTCCGATTGAGGACGGCCTCTACAATGAAGAAGGTGATTATGCCATCGATGGTGTTCCAGGTACCGGAGGAAAGGTTACACTTCATTTT
>DAOVAK010000463.1 GCA_030671095.1 Deltaproteobacteria bacterium
TCATCGGTAGCGCAGCGTTTGCTGTCACTAGTCATGCCCTTTTCGACCATACAGCTGTTGCCCTGGGTGACCACGACGCTTGAGGCATCGGCGCCCTGCATTCCTTTGCAGAAGCCTTCCACTTCGGAAGAGTTCCAACCCTGATCGATCGGGAAGTCGGCACAGTTGTCGTCGACAAACGAGCTCTTGTAACGACAGGTCAACACCTGCGTGTCGTCCGGTACCGGCTTTCCGTCGCCGCAGCTGGCGCACTCCGAAGCGTCTGCCACGCAGTTTCCATCCGAGCATCTCACCGGTCTATCGCCCGGACAGGATGCCTGGGCGACAGATTCAAGGGTGATGTCAACTTTGAGGCCGGCACCCTGATGCTCGCTCCCGTTAAGGGGGAAAGTAAACGACTTCTGTGTATTACCCCAGTAATAGTCAGCAGCTAACGGGATAGGAGGAAATTTTTCACGCAGCTGGAGGTGAATATACAGTTGGTAATCACCCGCAAGGGAATATTCCCCGTAATAGGTGCATGCCGGAACGGACATTTTATAAGGAGGCATCCCGGGCTTAATGATCTGATTAGTATCTGTTCCACCGTCCGGAGGTCTCCCGGGAGGAAATTCCCACCTTTTCGCATCATAGAAAAATGCAATCAACATGTGCGGCTCGAAAGGAAGCTTAGCGCCCTCGGGTAAGTTAATGGTCAATTCAAGTTTGTCGCTTTTGGGACAGATGTCGTTGTAGCATTCGGGTGAGATTTCAGGATTCCTGGTGTAACCGGTGCATTCGCACGGGCTCCAGCAATCGCCGCTTTCATTACACACCTGGGAGCCTGCGGGCTGCTGGTATCCTTCGCACTGACATTTTCTGGTTGTGCCCGGGGTACACTCATCCTTTTCGGCACAGGTAACCGGCTCACTGGGTGCGCTTCGGACGCAGCGCACATCACCTACACTGCACACATGGTTGAAACACACACCGCCGATTTCGGGCATGATGCTCGCAATCCAGCGCTCGTCGTCGACGGCCGATTCTGTCGCCCAGACCTCGAGAAAATGTCCTGCCGAATATACATCAGGTTTATCACAGGTCCCGGTGAGCCCCTTTTTCAGGTAACATCCGTTGACTCCGGGGCCTTTGCCAAAAGCACTTCCTATGCACGACGCATCCCAGCTTTCCATAAAGGTGCAGTCCTCATCTATGGGGCAGGCGCCCCCCGCCTCGGTGTCCGGATTACCGGCGATTAGGGTTCTCAGCTCTTTGATAGTCGGTACGCGCCAGTCGTCATAGCCCCCTAGCACCAGTTCTTCGCAGTACTGAATTGTCGCCTTTGGGGTCAGTCCAATGTCATCATAGTTGTATGCTTCTCTCTGCGGATCCTGCCAGCACAGGTCCGTATCCGGATCGCACCAGATAGTATACTCGGTGCACTCGCACGGTTCACACCCCTTGCCGTCAACCCTGCAGTCTTGAGTATGCACGGTGCCGTCTGAACAGACACACTCCTGCGTTGCAGTTGCTGGTTTTTTAAGGATTACAAAATAAAGAATACAGGCTGCAAGCAAAAGTAGTGCAATAGATACAATAATACCTTTTTTCATGTTCCCCTCCTCAGTTTTCTTGATGATCACTCGAGTAATTAATTCTTAAAGCTAGTAACATTGTTTTTACCTGTATTAACCTGTTTCCGTCAAGTAATTTCTTAAACGGACGTCTCCTGGGTATCTTTTTCTTACACAACGTCTTTTTTAACTTTCTAACTTTTGAGGTTTTGATATTTGAACTTTGAATTTGTTTAGAACCGCCCTGGTGCGACGTTGCTCTGAGATATCCTATGGTCACGGCGATATCTTAGAGGCAAAAGTGATAAAACTTACTCTGTCCAAGTCAGGTCTGGGCCAGGGATTTGGTGCTTTGGATTTAAGGTTTACCATGCTGCACCTTCCGTTGACTATTTCAGCTCTGTTTCCTGAACCCTGCTCACTGTCCCCTGTATCTTGCATCTTGCATCCTGCATCTTGTATCTTCTGTTTCCCGTGGACCGATGACTGTGGACTATTTAATCCCTGTTCCCTGAACCCTGCTCACTGTCCCCTGTTTCATATCTGCGGGCTATAACCCCTCTTCTTTTCTACCTCTTGACAATAAGTCAGACAAGTGATAAATCTTATCAGGATTTTTTAAAATTCAGGCTTAATTATAAACTAAGGAGGTTACTATTATGGCAGGTATAGAATTTGATTTCGAGGAACAGGCAGCCAATATGGAACCGGCAATAAGGATGCTTTTCCAGACTTACACTGATGTGATGCCCTATCCCCACAAATTTAATGATGCGCTGGTTAAGGCCCACCTCACAGGGCTGGACTTTGCCGTGAGGCACAATCTCTGGAAAGAAAAGGCGGAACATGAGGCCGGTATCTTAGGTCCTATCATGGAGAGGATTAAACAACGGGCAGAGGAAGGCGGCCCCGACAAGGCCCTCTATGGAATGTTTGAAGCAAATTCGTGCAACTACCAGCTCTTTGAAAAGATTGTGAATAATAAGGAAGGAGAGCGTTCATTCCCCTGTCCCTATAAGGAGATGCTGGATATAGTCTCAATACTGGGAACCTTTATTATCACCTGGGAGGATGTGCATGAAAAGTGGTGCAAGCCTCTCTGGCAATCCTTTGCCAGGAAGATTGGGGTAGAGGTTGAGGTTATTCCGGGAGAGATCTGTTGTGTAAAACTCAAGAAGTAGCCCGAGGTTGGTGTGATCTTTTATGCAGGCTTGCTGGCCTGATAGCGTTTCAGCTTATGAGTTTGCCGGCTTGCCTGCTTTGTCTTTAGTTTAACCCAGAATTTGCAGTAGCCATCTACTGCGGCTTGACCGGCTCATGACTCTAAGGCGAAGCCGTGAGTCATGTATACTATATAATTATATTAATTTCCGGAAAGCTTAAAAGCTTTTAAATCCTTGCTGCAACGTTTGTTTATTGCTTTTAAACACCTGTGCTTCTCACAGGGGCGCAAAGGGAAACTATCGGCACGTACGTGCCTCTCTTATTTCATCCTCCGGGTGAAACAAAACTACCCGTTGCACGTGTAGTCGTTTACGACACGATTTAGCTCCTCAACATATTTATGAATATGCCTTCGTCGCACCGGCAGAATGCCTTGAGGCAGCGCTGAAAGGCATGAAGTGAGATATCAAATTTAAATACCGGCTAGCTGAAAGCTAAAAATCGCTCCAACTGCTCGTTTCGCTGCGGTTTTCTACGCCTCGCCACGACGTCTACTGCAAAATCTGGGTTAAAAATATCCGGACACACCTGCTGAAACTGATTCAGGCTGTACGAAAGCATTCGTTTTTACGAGCAGGCAATT
>DAOVAK010000584.1 GCA_030671095.1 Deltaproteobacteria bacterium
CTGGGGAAGGGCTTTTTACTCTTTTGGTCAAAGGCTAAAGGGGGACATTGCCGTGTCTGCGTGCGGGGATGGATTCCTCCTTGTTCCTTAGCATCTCCAACGCCTGTATTAACCTGGGCCGGGTATTTTCTGGAAATATGATCTGATCAATGTAGCCCAGTTCTGCTGCCTTAAAAGGACTTGCAAAATTATTCCTGTAGTTTTCCACCATTCTCTGTCTCGTTCCTTCTGGGTCCTCTGCCTTTTCAATCTCTTTCCGGAACACGATATTCACGGCCCCTTCGGGCCCCATCACCGCTATCTCGGCAGTGGGATAGGCGTAATTGATGTCGCTTCCGTGGTGTTTGCTCGACATGACATCGTAGGCGCCCCCATAGGCCTTACGGGTAATTACAGTAACCTTAGGAACAGTTGCCTCGCAGTAGGCATAAATGATCTTGGCACCGTGTTTGATGATCCCCCCATATTCCTGATTCACGCCGGGCAAGAATCCAGGCACGTCCACAAAGGTGACCAAAGGCACATTAAAACAATCACACATCCGTACAAAGCGGGCACACTTCATAGATGCGTCGATGTCAAGACACCCTGCAAGGAATCGGGGTTGGTTGGCAACAATCCCTACTGACATGCCGTTGAGCCGCCCAAAACCGATCACCATGTTCATGGCGTAATGCTTTTGAATCTCGAGAAAACAATTATCATCCAGTACGGTTTGAATAATTTCTTTGATATCGTAAGGCAATTTGGGGTTTGTGGGCACCACGCTGTTTAGAGGTGGGTCTGTACGCTCAGGATCATCGGTACATTCCAATCTGGGAGGCCTTTCTTGATAATTCTGAGGTAAGTAGCTGAGGACTTCTTTCACCCTATCCAGTGCTGCCTGATCCGAGTCCTCAGCAAATTGGGCCACGCCGCTTTTCGTGTTATGGGTCATGGCCCCTCCCAGGTCTTCAGGGGTTACCTCTTCAGAAGTTACGGCCTTTATGACCTGGGGACCTGTTATGAACATATTACTCGTCTTTTTGACCATAACGATGAAATCGGTCAACGCTGGAGAATAAACAGCTCCTCCTGCACAAGGTCCCATTATAACGGATATCTGGGGTACCACCCCAGAGGCCCAGACATTCCTTTTGAATATTTCCCCATAGCTTCCCAGGCTCACGATCCCTTCCTGAATCCTGGCACCCCCGGAATCATTGAGACCAATGATGGGGGCTTTATTTTTGAGGGCCAGGTCCATAATCTTACACACCTTTTCACCGAATGGACCGCTCAGTGATCCGCCAAATACGGTGAAGTCCTGTGAAAACACGAACGCCTTTCGCCCATTGATGTTCCCATAACCTGTGACTACCCCATCACCCGGGATCTTCTTCCTCTCCATCCCAAAATCATGGCAACGGTGTACCACAAACTTGTCTATCTCTTGAAAGCTGCCCTTATCCAGGAGGTAATCAACCCTCTCTCTCGCGGTCATCTTGCCTTTAGCGTGCTGCTGATCAATACGCTCCTGACCACCTCCCAATTCCGCCTCAGTATTTCTTCTCTCCAGTTCCTTGATCTTTTCCGCTATATCCATCTGGCAGACTCCAAGAAATGCGTCATTTTTGCTTAGGGGTCATTGCAAATAGTTGGGTATCCTGGATTTTAATCGCTCCCTTTACTCCAGTACGATCAAAACGGCATCTGCTTCCACAGAATCGCCTTTGTTACATCTCACCTCTTTTACCGTGCCAGATGATGTGGCCACAACAGGCAACTCCATTTTCATGGCTTCAAGGATGAGCACTTCATCATTTTCGTTGACCACGTCACCCACGTTAACCTTCACATCGAGCACCTTTCCGCCCATCGGAGCATTAATTTCACTCACTGCAATTTCCTCCTTTAACTGTTGATTTTTATAACTTTCTTACGGGTAAAGCCCTTCGCCCAAAGGTCGGATCTTCTACTTCCTTTTTATTCGCAAACAAGGGGATAAAATTACGAACTCAGATGTTAATCAACGAACCCTCAACCGTCATGCCCATAGAGCCTGTCCTCGACTCCGATTGGGGAGCTGGGCCCGTCGTTTTTGTTAAGTAACGTCTCAGAAATTCCACAACCTGCTAATATCATCGCTTTTTTGTATTAATGGCTTTGTGGATCCCGTACTGCAAAGATGGAATGGTGGTGATAGAAGCGGAAAAGATGATTTTTAGATATCACAAATTCCTCTAAATCCATTATTCCAATACTCCATTATTCCATTATTCCAACTGCGCAGCGAAGCGAAGCTAACTTGGGCCATCTTATAACATTGAAAATGAGTTGGTTGTCAAGAACAAACGACGACAAAACCTTCTTGCATATAGTCGAAGGGGCGACCCCGGAATTTGGTTCCCATTGCCTTACCCAGGTAGTCTAATATTGATAGTGCCTTCCACAGATTCCTTGACTTGTAACATTTTAGCCTTTTGAAACAGCCGTGCAAAAACTCTTGGCGGGCTGAGCGGGGTTCTCTGGAGGGGCCAAAAACCCTGCCTTCTGCGCAGGTTTTCTTCGACGGCCTCCCTTGCCATGACGCCCGCGCACACAGGCCGCCCAAATAAAGACCGGCCCAAGTTCAATGGTGACAGAACACGGCTATCAGAGCTACTTCGCTTTGTGCGCCATACTTAAGGGCACTGGGCAAATTTTTTGGCTCTTCCAGAGAATGCCGCTTAGCCCAGGGGCTTTTCAAACGGCTAAAGTGTTACC
>DAOVAK010000357.1 GCA_030671095.1 Deltaproteobacteria bacterium
TTACCCGCTACATATAGATCAAATTAGCAGGCAGGTTAATTTGCCACCGGGTAAAGCTGCAAGTATACTTATGAGAATGGAACTAAAGGGAATTATCAGGCAACTTCCTGGAAAGATGTTTGTCCGGTAGTGCCTTCACAACGGGTTGAGTGATTAAGAAACGCTGTTATCTTTCGCAATTGAACAATGAACCGACTTCAGGCATTTTAGTTCACTTTAGTTCACTTTAGACCCGCCTGCCATAGCCATTAACGAGTAATACCGAGTACTTATTTAGTTCTCATGCCTAGCCCAGCCTTATGGATTCTCCGCAAGAAGGCATTGGCGGGCAGGTCACTTTAGGCACTTTAGCTCACTTTAGGCACTTCTTATGTTGGGATAACCTATGACCAAAAATTTACTCATTGTTGAATCACCCACGAAGGCAAGGACCCTCAAAAAATATTTAGGGACCGATTATCAGATCATGGCCTCAGTGGGTCACATCAAAGACCTGCCCAATAGCAGGCTCGGTGTTGACACAGAAAACGATTTCAACCCGGAATATGTCACTATCAAAGGCAAGGGCAAAATTCTCAGTGGACTGAAAAAGGCTAGTAAAGGCGCGGACACGGTCTATCTGGCACCCGATCCGGACAGGGAAGGAGAAGCCATTGCGTGGCATATAGCCCAAGAATTGGGAACCGGGGAGAAAAAGATTTTTCGGGTCCTATTTAATGAGCTCACTGAAAAGGCCATTAAAGACGCGCTCTCCTCGCCCCAAAACCTTAATCAAGATAGGTTTGAATCCCAACAGGCTAGACGCATTCTGGATAGACTCGTGGGTTACCAGATCTCCCCTCTTCTGTGGTCCAAGGTCAGACGAGGGCTGAGCGCAGGTCGAGTGCAGTCTGTAGCCCTCAGGATGATATGCGAGAGAGAGAGGGAGATCCATGCTTTCCAACCCCAGGAGTATTGGTCCTTGACCGCTCATCTACAAACTGACGAACCTCCCCCCTTTAAGGCCAGGCTGTTCAAGTATAGTAGTGAAAGAGCAGACCTCAAAAACGAGGAGCAAACGCAAGCCGTTGTTGCCGAGTTAAAGGATCAGACCTTCAGGGTGGAGAAGGTTGCCAGAAAGAAGAAGAAGAAAAGCTCTCCCCCGCCGTTCAGCACGAGCCTTCTCCAGCAGGAAGCCTATAAGAAACTCCACTTTCCTGCAAAAAAGACCATGTCTGTGGCCCAAAACCTGTATGAAGGGATTCAATTGGGTGAAAAGGGGCAAATAGGGCTCATCACCTATATGAGGACCGATTCCTTCCGGCTCTCCAGCGATGCCGTTTCTGAGGCGAGGGAATTCATTAATAAAGCGTTTGGCCCTGAATACCTCCCGGAAAAGCCCAACACCTTCCGCAGTCGCAAGGGGGCGCAAGAAGCCCATGAAGCCATCCGGCCCACTTCTGCTAACTTGATCCCAGAGGAGGTCTCAGCGTACCTCACGAAGGACCAGCTAGCCCTCTATTCCCTGATATGGAAAAGGTTCCTGGCCTGTCAGATGAACCCGGCCATAATGGAGCAGACCCAAGCCGACATCACTGCCGGACGCGCCGTTTTTAGAGCGACGGGTTCTGTCGTGATTTTCAAAGGCTTTACCGCTCTTTATGAGGAAAGCCTAAGCGAGTCAGAGACGAACAAAAATAAAGAGGGCATCCTTCCTCCCTTGAATAAAGGGCAAGCCTTAAAGCTCATAGAACTGGAGCCGGCTCAACACTTCACCCAACCACCGCCCAGGTTTACTGAGGCCACTCTGATCAAGGGCCTGGAAGAAAATGGCATTGGAAGGCCGTCCACCTATGCAAGCATTTTGGGCAACATCCATGAAAGGGAATACGTGACCCTTACCAAAGGTCGTTTCAGGCCCACTGAATTGGGTTTCTTGGTTACAGACCTCCTGGTGAAGAGTTTCCCTGAGATACTGGACATTGCCTTTACGGCTCAGATGGAGAGCAGTCTGGACAGAATTGAGAGAGGAGAGGTCAAGTGGACCAAGGTTCTTGATAATTTCTACCGTTCCTTTGGAAAAGACCTGGAAATGGCGAAGAAGAAGATGAAGGGAGAGGTGATGACCGACCTTCCCTGTCCCGAATGTAAGAAACCCTTGGCCATTAAATCGGGCAGGAATGGGCTCTTCTTGGGGTGCTCTGGATTCCCCGATTGCAAGTATACGACCAATTTCAGCCGGGACGACAAAGGAAATATCGTGGCGGAAAGTAGCCCTGATGTGGGCAAGGAAGAGGGCACCTGTGAGGTCTGTGGCAGACCCATGGTGGTAAAAAGCGGAAAGTTTGGGACATTCCTCGCCTGTTCTGGTTATCCGGAGTGCAAGCAAACTCGAGCCTGGGTCAAGGGTGAAGGGGCCGCATCCGAAGGGAAACACACAGAAATAACTTGCAAGAAATGTGGGGGTACAATGGTTGTCAGGCAGAGCCGCACTGGCCAAAAATTCTTGGCCTGTAAAAACTATCCCCGTTGTAGGCACACCGAACCCCTCTCTACCAACGTTCCATGTCCAGAGGAGGATTGCCCTGGGAAATTGGTAGAGAGGACCTCCAAGAAGGGAAGAAGATTCTACGGTTGTGATCAGTATCCCCGATGTCGCTTCGCCCTCTGGGATGAGCCAGTCAATGAGACCTGTCCCGAATGTGGCACCAAGGTACTCGTTATAAAGCGTACAAAGGGTTCTGGACCCGTGCTAAAATGCCGAAAAAAGGAGTGTGGGTTTACGCGACCTCTCGACGACACCTAAGACCGCTCACCAAAAGATGCGCCTGCCTGGTCGGTTCCGGCATTCTGTATTTTCTGCAGCACTCAAGAACAATTTTTACAGATTCATCCAAGGTTATCCTATTTCCAGGCGAAATAAATAGGGGCTTTACGCCCCGCCTTGTTCTAAGAACGGCTCCCACCATCTGCTCCTTATACCAAAGAGGCGCATAACTTCCCTTTTGCTGCCCCACCTCAGAAAACGCCCCCACCAGGCGACTCTTTGCGCAACCGATGGTTGCCCTGTCCACTAGGAGACCCAGATGGGAGGCGAGTCCCAATCCCCTTGGATGAGCAATGCCTTGACCGTCGCAAAGAATCAATTCAGGATCGGTCTTCAGCCTTTTTAGGGCCTTGAGAAGAACTGGAAGCTCACGGAAACTTAGGAGTCCGGGGATGTAAGGAAAACTCACCTTATCCTGTATCCATTTCTCTTCAATCCTGGAGAGCTCGGGAAAACTGAAAACCACGACTCCTGCCCAAATGCGTCCCGATTTTCGTGAAAATGAGACGTCCGCTCCTGCCACATGCCTAATTGTGCCGGGCAATTCCGTAAGGGCCAACCGGGATCTTAATTCTTTTTGAATTTGGATCGCCTCTTGTGAGGAAACATCCCAAGCATGAAGATGCCTGATTTTCATAAGAGTTGTTTTCCGCGGAAAGTGACTTTAATGGTGGGATGGCCAGGAAAGGCTATCAGCTTGATAATAATATGTTAAGGCACCATGATGCCTCAAATTCTCCAAGGTTGAAAAGGCCGTGTCAAAGACTTCAGTGGGTTACTGGACCTCCTCCTCACTCTTCCTGACAGACTGTTCAAACTCCTGGAAAAACTTGTCTTTTTCTTTCCAGTCTGGACCGAATCGTTTATTAAAATAGGCTCCAAGTCGATCAAAGAACTTCACCCAAACCGCCTTATGGCCATCGGTGACCACATCTTCGAGGAAGTCCTGGAGCTCCGTCATCTTCTCTTTCGGCAGGAAAGAGACGGCCCCAAGTTTCATGGATTTCTTCAATGCGTCGGGTGTCAAGGCATGGGCCGTGAGCATGACCGCCGGGAAACCCCTCGACACGGAATTTTTCAAGAGTTCGAACCCGTTAACCCCCATGATATCCAGGATGACCACATCATAGGTATAGCTCAAGAGGTATTGAAGAGCCGTCTCATAATCTTGCGCCTTGTGGACTAAGCACATATCCAGCTCTTCCTCCACTGTTTCAAGCACATCAGGTTCGTCGTCAACCACCAAGATGACCTTATCTTTCAATGGGCTCTCTTCAGTCATGGCTAATCCTCCCTCGTTTTTTCTGTGGGTTGAAATG
>DAOVAK010000259.1 GCA_030671095.1 Deltaproteobacteria bacterium
TCGGTTCTGAAAATATCATGATGTATGGCACAGAGGAGCAAAAGAAAAAGTATCTCCCCCTTCTTGTCAATGGCGAAGCCATATCGGCCGGGGCATACACAGAGCCGGACGCAGGCACAGATGTGGTCTCCATAAGAACCACGGCCATTAAGGACGGGAAAGAATACGTCATCAACGGAAATAAAATGTTCATTACAAACGGCACAGTTTGTGACTGGATGGTTGTCCTTTGCATAACCCATCCTGAGGAAGAAAAAAGATATGAAAGACATAGCCTGATCCTGGTTGAGTCGGACAGGAAAGGCGTTGAAGCAAATCAACTGAAGGGGAAAATGGGGGTTAGGGCGAGTGAGACCACTGAAATTTCTTTTTCAGACGTCCGTGTTCCTTGCGAAAACCTGATTGGTGAGGAAGGAAAAGGATTCTACCAACTTATGCAGTTCTTTGACGCAACCAGGACGATGGTCGCCGCTCAGGGCGTGGGTCTTGCTCAGGGCGCATTGGACAGGACGGTAAGATATGTTCAGGAAAGAAAGGTGCAAGGTAAACCCCTTGCTGACAAGCAGTCCATCCAGTTCCAGCTCGCTGAAATGGCAACCAAGATTGAACTCGCCCGCACAATCACCTATAAGGCCGCCTGGCAGGTAGATCAAGGTCGAACGGATCCAGCACTCAATGCTATGGCTAAATATTTCTCGGGGGAGATGGCCGTCTGGGTATGCGGAAAAGCCTTGGAAATACATGCGGCATTCTCTCCTGAAGCGTTATACGATGCCTATGACATCCAGCGGTTTTTTCGTGATGCCAAGATATTGGAAATCTATGAAGGGACTAAAGAAGCGGAAAAAATGACCATATCAAGAAAACTGTTTTAGATATTTTTTTGATTTTTGATAGGGTCTTGGGTACCCTGTCTATAAGCTGGTTAAAGGAAGGAGGATAGGCAAATTGAAAGGAATCACGGCTTTCGGCATCTATTTGCCATACTACCGGCTGAAGCGCGAAACCATCTTCGAGGCCATGGGGTGGTTCAATCCTGGTATTGCACGGCTGGCCAAAGGAGAAAAGACCGTCGCCAATTACGATGAAGACAGCATCACCATGGCCGTAGCTGCGGGCATCGATTGTTTGGAGGATCTTAACAGAGAGAGGATCAGTGCCCTGTACCTTGCTTCTACAACGCTTCCCAATAAGGAGAGGGGAAATGCCTCCATTGCGAGTGGGGCATTAAATCTCTCCCCGAATACCAGGACTGCTGAGTTCTCCGGATGTTTGAAATCTGGAACAACGGCCCTTATTTCAGCCCTGAGTGGGTCCGATTCGGAGGTCGCCCTCGTATGCGCAACTGATTGTCGCCTCGGCAGGGCGGGGGGTACTCAGGAACAACTATTCGGAGATGGTGCGGCTGCGTTCATGGTGGGAACTGATGGGGTGATAGCTTCTCTTGTTGGCCATTATTCTCTCTCCTATGATTTTCCAGATTACCGGCGAATGGAATCGGATAAGTTTACCCGAAGCTGGGAAGAGAGATGGATTCGGGAGGCTGGCTACGCAAAAATGATCCCCGAGGCGATAAACGGCCTCCTCAGCAGTTGCAAACTCCAGATAAATGACATGGATAAGATGGTCTACCCTCCTCTCAGCATGAGAGACCATATGGCCATAGCAAAGAGACTAGGACTGGAATCTGAAAAGATTCAGGGACCGCTTTTGGAATCCATAGGAAACACCGGATCAGCCCACCCTTTACTGATGCTGGCTGCTGCCTTAGAGGAAGCCCAACCCGGTGATAAGATTCTGGTTGCAAGTTTTGGCAGCGGTGCGGATGCACTGCTGTTCCAGGTTACAGAGGAAATAAAAAGGGTGAAGAACAGGCGCAAGTTAAAAGAGAATTTGGAGTATAAAAGAGACCTGGGCAATTACACAAAATATCTCTCGTTTAAAGGCATGCTCCCAAAAGAGATAGGTATACGCGGTGAGGAGATGGCCCCAACCAGTCTCTCTCTTTCGTGGAGGGAACAAAACGCTGTCTTGAGGCTGGCTGGCTCAAAATGTAAGGCCTGTGGTACGCCGCAATTTCCACAGGAGAGGGTGTGCGTCAACCCGGACTGTGGAGCCGTGGATCAGATGGAGGACTATTCCTTCTCTGACAAAAAAGGACACCTTTTCACCTATACGGCAGATCATCTGACCTATTCAGAAGACCCGCCAGCCATTTACGGCATCGTGGATTTTGAAGGGGGAGGGAGATATTGGTTTGATATTACCGATTGCCAGATGGAGTCGCTGGAAGTTGGACAGGCCGTTCAGATGACATTTAGAAGAAGATACCTGGATGAGGCTCGCGGTATTACCGGCTATTTCTGGAAGATCATGCCTTTTAAGCGTGAGTTGTAGTAATACAATTTCTAAAAGGAGTCGCTGAGATGGCAGAAGGGATCAAGAATAAGGTGGCGATTATTGGTATGGGATGCACCAAATTTGGGGAGCACTGGGATAGGAGTGCTGAATCTTTGGTGCTCGAGGCCTTTGAGGAGGCCATAGGCGACGCTGGGATAGAGAAGAAAGATATCGATGCGGCATGGCTCTCCACCTGCTTTGATGAGGTCAACGTTGGGAAGAGCGCCATCCCGTTGGCAGCCGCTTTAAAACTGTCCTATCTCCCTGTGACGAGAGTTGAAAACTTTTGTGCCAGCGGCACGGAGGCCATACGTGCAGCCTGTTATGCGGTCGCTTCAGGATCCTGCGACGTGGCCCTGGCCGTGGGCGTCGAAAAGTTGAAAGATATCGGCTACGGGGGCTTGCCAGATTTCAGCCAGCTCAGGGGGATATATAACCGCCTCATATTCCCAAACCAGACCGCGCCCGGTCAGTTCGCCATGTTGGCCACGAAATATTTTGATCGATACCGGCTGAGTCCCGAAGAGGGCAAACTGACCCTGGCCAAGATATCGGCTAAAAGTCATGCAAACGGGGCACTCACACCCAAAGCGCATCTGAGAAAAGTTGTCGACGTGGAGACGATTATGAGAGCACCGATGGTGGCCTGGCCCCTGGGTCTCTATGACTGTTGTGGTGTGACCGAGGGTGCTGCTGCGGCCATTATTGTCCGTGTTGACGATGCCAAGGCCATTCGCCCCGATCCCCTTTATGTAAAGTCCCTGCAGATTGCTGTCAGCGCAGAACAGGAATATAGATATCAGCAGTGGGATGGAACCCATGTGGAGACCACATATCGTTGTGGCGTGAGGGCATACCAAGAGGCAGGTATCAAAAATCCCCGGGAAGAACTCAGCATGATGGAAGTCCATGATTGCTTTTCCATCACGGAACTGGTGACCTACGAGGATTTGCAGATATCTCCTCAAGGCAAGGCAAAGGAAGATGTTGATGGGGGCTTTTTTGAGTTAGGTGGAAAAATGCCTTGCCAGAGTGACGGAGGCCTCAAGAGTTTTGGACACCCTATTGGGGCCTCTGGGATAAGAATGGTTTACGAGGTATACAAGCAACTCCAGGGGAAGTGTGGTGAACGCCAGATAAGAAATCCACGACTCGGCCTTACCCACAACCTGGGAGGCTTTCCAGCAAACTGTGTCATTGGGATCACCATCTGGGGAAATGAGCTATAACCTCTGATAAATAATCAATAATAGGAGTTTTAAATGGCCAAGGTAAAAATTACGGTGGTCAAGAAGGTAAACAATAAGGATTTATACGGTGAGAATCCTCCAGCTCTTTTTGATGAAAGCAGGATTACTCCAGAATGCGACCGGTTTGACGTCGGACAGGAATTCCTGGTTGACAATCATAATTGTCCACCTGGATTCTGTAATTGGGCGTTCGCTGACATACAGAGAGACCTAGTGCATATCCTGTACGGGGGCTATTATCCTTGGATGAAGGAAAAGGGCGTTGCGATTTCGTGCTGTACCGATGGTCTAAGGCCTGTAATTTTCAAATTAGAGAGAATAGAAGATTAAGCCTAAAGATGCTGGAGCAGTCTAACTATTCTGAGGATGGCCCTGCTTTTTTATCGCCATTTTTCGGTTAGGCTTCCCCTACTTTGGGAACTTTGATTAGCAGATTGTACAATTTGACCAGATTGAAGGTTATGGCCAGTAACCTTGAATTGACCATTCTTTAATGTTACAAATCGTAATCGTAATAGAATGAGGGCCGTGCTGGGGCAAGTATTGAAATAAACCTCAATTTGGAATCCGTCCGATTTTGAGCTGATTCCATTGCATATCACAGGGATTTAAGAAAAAATACAGACCTCAAGTCCGTTAAAACCAAAGAGCTTGACTTTCAAGTCACAGAAACTCATCCGGAAGTGCATTTTAACAATGGCGCTATACGATTTGTGGAAATTATTCGCCAAGATAGGTAAAATATGAAAAAACTCAATCCGGTTTTTCTCGCGGCAATGGCCGATAGTGTAAATAAAAGCCCCTACTATGTGCACACCTCGATGGAGATAAAGGAGATCGACCGGGGATATTGTTTGATGCAGCTAGCTGTCCAGGAAAAGCATTTGCAGCCTTACGGCATGGTGCATGGCGGTGTGTATGCCGCCATGGTGGATGCCGCCGCATACTGGGCCGTTTTCACCCAGCTCGATGACAACGCCAAGATGATAACCATCGATCTGAAACTCAACTATCTCGGTTCGGCCTCCAATGTCTTGCTTTTCGCAAAAGGCAAGAGCATAAAACTAGGCAAAACTCTAGGCATCGGCGAAGCATCCATTAGGGACGAAGCCGACAAACTGCTGACCCATGGTACTGCTACATTCATGGTACTCAGAGATCTGGATATCAAAACAGACTTTGATTTACCGCCGAGATTTCTGGAATGAACAGGATCAGCAACGGATCTGATTTTTCATTATATTCTCTCGCATTTTCACATCGCTTGCCTTGATTTATAAAGTAATTTCTAAAATAACTAAAGTGGCGATTACAGCTATGAAGGGACAATCGCTAATTATTCCATATATCTACTTCTTCTGGTAATCTTAAATATTTTCAAATCCGAAAATGGGTGGCTCCATTCACATTTT
>DAOVAK010000182.1 GCA_030671095.1 Deltaproteobacteria bacterium
GACATATCCCCTGTCGTCACCAGGGTAATGCGGGAGACAAGTGGGTCTGTTGTTTCAGCGACACAGAGGCTCTCAATATTAAAACCCCGGCCACTGAAAAGGCCCGCAATTCGCGAGAGCACCCCGGGCTGATTATCAACCAGGATAGATAGGATGTGCTTTCTTCCTTCTTCATTCGTCATAATTGCCTCGTCTCTTCCTCGCCATTTTAACTTTAGTCACTTTAGTTCACTTCAGACACTTTAATTCACTTTAGTTAACTAGGCACTTTAGTCACTTTAGTCACTTTAGATCACTTTAGCTTGCCCGCCATAGCCATTTCTGAGCAACTCTTTCTGGTCGTTCATTTCGCACAGCTTCGCCATGCTCCAGTATTCTACGCGAAAAGGCGGCGGCGGGTCACTTTAGTCACTCTAGTTCACTTTATTCACTTTAGATCACTTATCAAACCAACAACATCTCAGTGATAGGTGCGCCCGCCGGTACCATGGGATAGACACACTCTTCTGGTTCAACAACAAAGTCCATGATAACCGGCTTCTTGATAGAGAGGCCCTTTTTGAGAATGGATACAACCTCATCAGGCCTTGTGGCCCGCAATCCCACTGCACCATAGGCCTCAGCAAGTTTTACGAAATCAGGGGCATGATCCAGGCCAGTACAGGCATAACACCGATCAAAGAACAATTCCTGCCACTGGCGTACCATCCCCAGATAGGAGTTGTTCAGGATGACTATTTTGACAGGGAGATTATATTGCGTCGCTGTTGCCATCTCCTGAATATTCATCTGGATGCTTCCATCGCCCGCAATGTCCACCACCAGCCTGTCAGGATGTGCGATTTGAGCCCCTATGGCTGCTGGTAACCCGAAACCCATGCACCCCAATCCCCCTGAAGTGATAAAGGCATTTGGACTGTCAAAGTGGTAATACTGGGCAGCCCACATCTGGTTCTGGCCCACTTCAGTGGTGATAATGGCCCTCCCTTTGGTCAATTCATAGAGTTTCTCCACCACAAATTGAGGTTTGATAACGCCTTTTTGTTCATAGGCAAGGGGTTTAGTCGCCTTCCATTCCGCTATCTGATTCAGCCATGCTTTCCTCTTTTGTTTGAGGTTGCCCATCTTTTCTTTGCTGAGCAGGCTATTCAGTTTTCGAAGTGTAATCTTGCAATCTCCCACCACGGGAATCGTAACCGGAATGTTTTTGCGGATTGAGGTGGGGTCAATGTCAATGTGAATGATCTTGGCCTTCGGCGCAAAGGTGTCAGTCTTTCCTGTCACACGATCATCAAAACGGACCCCAACAGCAATCAGGAGATCACATTCCCCAGATGACATATTTGCTCGATATGTACCATGCATCCCTATCATGCCAAGCCACAATGGATCCTTGGCAGGGAAAGCCCCAAGGCCCATGAGGGTGGCCGTGACAGGAGCATTGATCTTCCTGGCTAACTGGGTCAGTTCCTTTGCCGCCCTGGAGAGGATGACACCCCCCCCTGCAAAGACAACGGGCTTCTTGGCTTCTTTGATTATCTTGACCGCCTTGGGCAACTGCTTGATATTCGGCTCGTAGGTGGGATTGTACGACTTGAGTCGCATGTCTTTCACCGGTTTGTAATGGGTGGTCGATTGTACCACATCTTTGGGGAGATCTATGAGAACCGGGCCTGGACGTCCCGATCGGGCAATATAGAATGCCTCTTTGATCGTTCTGGCCAGATCCTCCACACGTTGGACCAGGTAGTTGTGTTTGGTACATGGGCGTGTAATCCCCACAATATCCACTTCTTGAAAGGCGTCATTTCCTATTAGCTGACTGGGAACCTGTCCGGTGAGGACGACGATGGGAACCGAGTCCATGTAGGCAGATGCGATACCGCTTACGGTGTTTGTGGCACCCGGTCCAGAGGTCACCAGGCATACGCCCACACCTCCTGATGCCCGTGCATAACCATCTGCCGCATGAACGGCACCCTGTTCATGCCGGACCAGGATATGCCTTATGTCCGTCTTGGCTAGCTCGTCATAGATTTCAATGACCGCACCACCTGGATAACCAAATATGGTGTCAACCCCTTCCTCTTGCAATGCCTTCATTAAGATCTGTGCACCTGTTAAATTAATGATGAACACCCCCTTTAATGTTTTGTTATTAGTGATTCGTTATTCGTTATTAGTCATCAGTCGCTAGTACTTGATTCCATATTTTGGCTCGGAGGGATCACTCTCTCCTTTTTAGCCCAAAAAAAATCCGTTACCAGGTGGGCCTGATAACGGATTTTGATGAACGAGCTTTTAAAATTATCGCATTACCAGGCCCGGTAGCTTGCTTCTTACTACCAGAAGGCGAAGCAGCAGGGATACAACTACCCCTGTTACCCTGATAATGACGACAATGTTGAGATGACTGCGGTCCATCTTCCGTTTCCGTGCAGAATTGTTATTTTATATCGAAATTGTATATTTATTAGCAAGAAGTGCCGCTTGTCAATCTTTTTTTCTTGAAGGATTGATTTTTGCTAGAAATTCCTCAAATAAGGGCTTCGGCTCACGACCCTTTAAGTCAGATTTGAACTTTCCTGACTTTTTTAATAGATTAACTTAGACTTGTTTCGAGATAACGCGAAGGGGAATACAGAGATATGGCCGGTAGTGCAAATCTGGATAATATTCATATCATACTTATCAAACCCCAGATTCCTGAGAACATAGGGGCTGTTGCCCGGGCCATGACCAATATGGGTATTACGCACCTCGTGCTCGTGAACCCCAAGGATTGCGATCTATCCCGGGTACTCAAGATGGCTACGGGCACCTCCATCGAGGTCGTGGAAGAGATGGAAGTCTACGATGATCTCGGGGAAGCGCTCGGTCCGTACCAGTATATCGTAGGGACTACCGCTCGCCTTGGGAACCGCCGGCCTGCCATGGCAGACCCGCGTCATCTTGCCCAGGATCTCATTCCCATCACACAAAAAAATCGTGTGGCAATCCTTTTCGGGCCCGAAGATCGGGGCCTGTCGAACGACCAGCTCCGTTACTGCCATAAGATCGTCACCATAAATACCGCCTCTTTCTCATCCCTGAACCTTGCCCATGCGGTGATGATTGTCTGTTATGAAATTTTCATGGCCGGTGGCGAACCGGAAACCGCCTCCCTGCCCCGCCTTGCCAATAGCTTTGAACTGGAAGGGATGTACGATCATATCCGGAATATTCTCATGAAGATTGGATTCCTCAATCCACAAAATCCCGAACACTGGATGATGAATATCAGACGCTTCCTCTCCCGTCTCCCCTTGAGGGCAAGGGAGGTGAAGGTTATCAGGGGCGTTTGCCGGCAGATTGATTGGTACTCAGAACAGGTGGAAAAGAAGGGGAAGGAAAAGAAAGGAGATTAGAGAGGACGGTAAGGGCGGGCTTGGCACCCGCTCCCAGCGGCCCCGTTGAAACGGGATCTCCACTTCGTTCTGACAAGGCGGGGGGCATCCGCTCTTTATCCTGGATCAATCTTGGACTTCCTCGTACAGCACTCTTGATTCCGGGCTCATACTAGCCAGCTGCTCTTTGGCCTCATCGGGCGAGACAGCTTCAAGAGAGCCGTCGAGGTTCTGCACAACGACCCCGCTGTTGATGAGCATTTCGTGGCGCCCTTTGCGTGTCTCCTTGTCCGGAGAGCACACAATCTGGCAGGAGCCGCAAGTCTGCCTCAGCTTTTTTTTCATCAAAGGGTGATAAAATCCCCCCTCGCACTCAGGCCTCTGCCAGTAGGCCTTGGCTGCGGGCCTGAAAACCTCCAAAAACTCTTCGTCCTTTTCCGGGATTCTAAATCGAGCAGGTGTCCACGTAGACCATTTGCCTGATGAATGCAGCCCAGCAAAACCACCGCAGACATATTCACAGCGGATATAGGCGCGGCGTTTCGAATAGGTGAACTCAACGCCGCCAAGCGTCACACGTGTCTCCTCCTTTGGATGCATCAATCCCGATGGGCACAAGGCCATGCACAGACGACAATCGTCACAGTAATTCTCCTCCTGGGGTAGCGGGTCTGTGGGCACCAATTTTGCCGTTGTCACAGTCGCGCCGAGAATTATGGCCGCACCTTCGTTCTTTGTAATGACATTGCCCGACAACCCGAAATGTCCGACACCGGAGCGGACGGCGAGGTATCTGAGAGAAATTGGGGGCATCATATCATAAAGTCCCCGGGGAGTATCCGGTCTGTATTTCGCATTCGCTGCCAGGGGGACCGAAGGGTAACCCTTCTGTTCCAGAAAATCAGCCAGCCCCAGCGATATGCCGCTGGATTGGACGTTTCTCAACACATTATCTCTCTCATGTGAGAGGAAGTCTTTTTTCATCAAAAATGGAGGGATGAGGTTCTGGTCAAGCGGTACGGCAAAGCTTATGGCCGACTTTGCGTCTGGCATGACGTAGGAAAGATCTGCCGATGGAGGTCCTCCCGCAAGCGTCTGCACAGTTGCGATCCCGACGGCACATGCCCCTTGGCACATAACATAGTCCATTACGGTTCGACTTAATTCATCCGTCATCATTTACTCCTTTTAATCCTTAACTGCCGCGTGATCAAACTCCCGGCTTAGCTGCATGTTGCCTGTGAGACTGGAAATAGGCATCGACCTCCGGAGGTACCGCGGTAAAGCGAACCACGTGGGCCTGTCCGTTTTCCCTTGTTGTGTCGATCACCTTCCCGTAAAAGTCCCTGGCCCTAAGCTTCTCATCCACATCTGACAAGTTCATCTTTAGGTTGGTCAGTATCTCCACCGAATCGTGCAAAGCAACCTCAGCGCTGTTCTTCGAGAGCCTGAGCACAGATCCTTGGAGGCCTTTCTTCCCCACGTCTTTTCCTTCAAGGATCGTATAGCTTATGGGAATTTGCCGCACCAGGGTGAGGAGAGCCGGCTCCCTCCCTTCCAGAGCCAGGCTGTGCTGTCCGCCTATGCCACCCACTTCATAGATCCTTAAAGGCGTTTCTGCTCCTTTAGGCAGTACATCTCGCTGAGAATCAATACGCAATAGCTCACCCGCTTCTTGGCGCACGGATTCGGAAATGAGGATCTGCCCTCCCACGGTATATGACTCGATCCGGCTGGTCATGTTTACGCCACTCCCGACCACAGCATACTTGCTCCGCTTGCTCGATCCGATGTTTCCTACGATCACCTCGGTCTCGTTAAGACCAATTCCCATTTGCAGCCCAGGGAGGCCCTGTGAGCGGTTCTCCTCGTTTACCTGGGCCATAGCATTTTGCATCTCTATTGCGCAGGCAATGGCCCGCTGGGCCCGATCTGGCATCGGTTGCGGGGCACCAAAAATGATAAGCAAGGCGTCCCCAATGATCTCGTTGATGGTGCCGTTGTATTTTAGGACCACCTCCACCATGACCTCAAAGTAGGCATTAAGCATCTGGACCACCTGTTCTGGCTCGAGACGCTCGGACAGGGGCGTAAAACCCCTCAGATCCGTCATCATAATTGTGACCTTCCGTCTCTCGCCTCCTAGTTCCAGAGCCGACGGGTCCTCGATGAGCGAGTTCATCACCTCGGTTGAGAGGTAACGACCGAACATCTTCTTGAGAAGGGCGGCCATCTCCTCCACCTTATCGCGCTCTTCCATGAGACTGTTTTCTGTTTTGACCGTAAAATATCTTCCTGAAATCATGAAGACAATAAACATTACGAAAATAATGTACAAAATGACTTGATTACCCAGATCCAAGGTGCGTTGATGTAACTGAGAAAGCGGCTCCACGTATTCATAAAGGACCATGATGGCAAGGTAACAAACGAAGGCAAGAGCAATTATTATTGTCATCGATACTTTTTCTTTCCTGGGGAAAACCAGGAAAGAATATGCTATGGCTACAAAAATAAAATAATGATCCACAACCTCCTTGCCGCTCAACGGGTATACAAATAGGGCTGATGCGTAAAAAAGCAAGAAACAGTACATTCTGGCTGTATTATACCGGCCCAACGTGTGAAACATGTAAACCAGCAGGCACAGCACAGCAGTGCAAATTTGAGCAATTGCTATGATGATGGGGGCATTTTCATCTACCAGGCCTTGAAAAAAATAGCCCAGATTTATGATACAGAATAAAAAAGTACCGATGTTCAGATAGCGGATGTGCTTTGCTTC
>DAOVAK010000168.1 GCA_030671095.1 Deltaproteobacteria bacterium
TCGATCCAGAAGTTCCCTGGACAGGCCTAAAGGGCCACCGATGATAAAGGTGACCCACCCTCCTGTGCTGGTGGAGAGGCTATCCAACCAGGCCGCCAGCTCTTCGGAATCAAACTCGTGCCCAGAACGATCAAGGGGAACCATATAATCCCTAGGAGCCAGCTTTCGCGCGATTGCCTGTCCCTCTGTGCTGAGAATTTCTTCTTCAGGCCTGCCTTTTTTGATCTTGGCCGGTTTGACTTCAACCCATTCCACCTGAACATATTTCCGAAGCCGCTCCAGGTAGAAGGATTCTCCCGCTTTGAGGAAGGAGGATTTCGTTCGATCAACGACGATGATTTTGAGCTTGAGCACGTTATTCCACCATTCCCTTCGGGGCGTAGCGGAGCTAACTTACCTGCTTTGAAGTGAGTCTTTCGATGAGGGTCTCTATGGCCACCGTAATTTGGGCCTCGGCAAGGCGATAGTGGTATGGGGATTTGCCAAACGGATCAATAATTTCGTCTTCACCCAGACCCCCTGAGGCAAATTTGCCGAGGAGTTCCACCCTTTCCTTCGCCTCTGGCCACTTCTCTGCAAGTGCTTCTTTGTGATTCTTCTCCATGACCAGGATATGATCTGCCCAATCCACATCTTTCTGACTGATCTGCCTCGCTTCATGTCTTTTGACGCGAATTCCTTTCTGCAGAAGATGCTCCACTATCTTCGGGTCGGGTGGATTGCCAGGGTAGGCCCAGATGCCAGCCGATGAGACAGAAATGTTGTATAGGTTATGCGTCTCTATCTCCCTTTCGAGTAACTTATGGGCCAAAAAGCTCCTACTCACATTTCCACTGCAGACAAAAAGGATGTTCATGGGCTTTCGAGTTTTTGTCGCTACCGGGTGAAAAGAAAGTTAACCTTTGGCCTTCCCAACAGGTTTCAGACCAAGGATTCTTGCGATTTCTTTGGTCATTTCGCGAACAAAATCCCGCATCTCCTCCTCCTGAAGAGGCTTCCCAGGTTCGGGAAATTTTGCAAGACGCTTAGGCTTGACCAATGTGGGGGCATTTTTCAGTTCTGATCTGGGCTTCACGTTGAATTCGGGGGCAAAATTGTTTTGGAAATACATCTCCTGGAAAGTCATGAACTTGAGCATGTGGGCGGTTGAGTCCAGGATTCCCAGTTCCCCTTGATCAACAAATCCCTCCTGGATCGCTCTCTTCAGCCCTGCCATAGACTCTCCCCCCTGGGTGCAAGCGATGTTTCCATTTCTGTTCGCTATGATCATGGCGTCCATGATCTCCTGCTCGGTCACTTGAACCACAAAAATTTTTCTTCTTCCGGCGGCCTTGTTGTATTCCTGGGCCACATGAATGACCCGGGGCATAGAGACCGGATTGCCTATCATGGCTGCCTGGGCGACGCTCTGTTTTACTGCGACCGGGACGAACTTGCGTTTATTGGGGTCTTGCTCCAGGTAATAACGGTAGACCGGGTCGGCGTGTTCAGACTGGACTCCGATAATCTTGGGCAGTTCGTCTATGATGCCTGCTTTGTAAAACTTGAGGAAACCGCTCATGACGGCCGTGATATTTCCCGCATTGCCAATGGGCAATACCACCACCTTGTCCCCCACATGGTAGTCAAAATCCTGCGCGATCTCGAAGGAGAAGGATTCCTGACCCAATATGCGCCAGGCATTTTTTGAATTGAGCAAGGCAACGTGATAATTCTCTGCAAGATTTTCAACAATTTTCATACAGTCGTCGAAGACGCCTGGTATTTCAAGCACCCTCGCTCCACTCCCCAATGGCTGGGATAATTGCTGAGGCGTAACCTTTCCATGGGGCAATAGGACGGCAGACTTGAGGAAATCTTCCAGATAGGAGGCGTAAAGGGCGGCAGAGGCTGAAGTGTCACCCGTGGATGCACATATAGCCAAGAGGTTGCCTATCTTTTCTTTTTTGGCAAAGTAGTTGATATAGCTCAGCGCACATGCCATGCCCCTGTCTTTGAAAGAGGCACTCGGGTTGAGCCCATCGTCTTTAAAATAAAAATCAAGTCCTACCATCTCCTTTAGTCGCTCATTGGCCTCCACCACAGGCGTATGGCCCTCGCCAAGATAGACAATCTGGTCCAAAGGGATCACAGGGGCAATAAACTCATAGTAGAGAAAGATGCCCTTCAACGGTTGATGGTTCAACATCCGGCGGTAATCAAAGACCTTACGCCATTGATCCCCTCCCGCGGCCTCGAGGCGCTCAGAATTCTTGTCATGGAGTAAAAGAACACTTCCGCATTCAGGGCACGTGTATAAGAGCCGGTCGATGCCAAATTCGCCCCGACAGCCGAGGCACTGGTAAACCATTAGCCCATCAGGTTTGGGTATTATGAAAGGTCTTATCTCCTCCGGAAATTGATCAATCTTCATTATGAAATCCTGTAACTCGCTGTTAAAGAAATAAAATAATGCACCATGTATGGCAAGTGCACAACCATCATACCTTCAAATCTGTCAATCCGGTCTTTTCTGTCCAAAAGCGATCAAATCCATCATCATCCAACTCAAACCGTTTACCCAAGATATCTTCCACGAATGGACCTGCCGCATATACGGTCTTAGGCGCATCGGAGAGTACGGCCCCTAAAATGAGATCGGCGATCAGTTCCGGTCCGGGAACGGTTACCCCTGCGAACATGCCCCCCACACCTGCCCCTGCGGCTTGGTAGATGGGGTTGTAATCGGGATCAGTCCTGGCCATGAGATCACCCGTCATTTGGGTTGCCACCTCGTTAAATTCGGTGGCGATGACACCCGGACGAATCGTGATCACTTTGATTCCAAAGGGGCGTACCTCCATACGGAGGGAATCAGTGACGGCCTCCAGAGCATGTTTCGTGGCTGAATAAACGCCACTCATGGGAAATGTGAATTTCCCTACGATGGTACTCAGATTGACCACCGTTCCTTTTCTGCGTCGGCGCATGCCAGGCAGACATGCCTGGGTGACCCGGATCAGAGAGAAGAGGTTGACTTCAAAAATTCGCCTGAGAGCCTCCGTGGAGACATCCTCAAGGGCTCCACGAATACTGTAGCCCGCGTTATTGATAAGCACGGACACAGGTTCTGACAAACTGGAAATTTCTTGGCAAAATCTCTCAGTATCTCCTGGGTCTGATAGATCCACCTTCATTGGGGTTATCCCACCAAACTGATCAGCAAGTTCAGTAAGGCGATCCATTCGTCTTGCTGCAGCTATGACCTGGAAACCCTTTTCTACCAGCTTTATGGTGGTCTCTCGGCCTATCCCACTGCTTGCCCCTGTAACCAGTGCTGTCTCTTTTTTTTCTGCCATCTTTACCTCCTGAATCCCAAAATATCGGTTTAGTGACAATTCTCTAGCGAATACAGTAAAGATCAAATTTATTACTTTATATCCATGTATTATGCAAACAAAATTAGCGATACACGCCTTTCATCGTCCGGTTGCTGCCTTGATGCATCAAATATCCCTTGAGAAGCAAGCGGGAAAATGTTAAAGGATCGTCTAATATTCAGTCCAAAAGATTGATCAGCAACTTTATAGAAACCCCAGGAAGGATCCCATGGTCATTGAACAGGTCAAAGAGGTCCTAGAAATCGAGGCCCAGGCAATTATGGGTCTGGTGGACCGCATTGGCCCCGAATTTGAGAAGGCCGTTCAGATGATTTTGAAGGCCAAGGGAAGAGTGATTCTTACGGGTATGGGCAAGTCCGGATTGGTTGCCAGAAAGATCGCGGCCACCTTGAACAGCACAGGTACGCCTTCCCTTTTCCTGCATCCGGCAGAGGCCATACACGGGGACTTGGGCATGGTTACAAAGGACGATATTGTGCTGGCCATCTCCAATAGCGGTCAAACGAGAGAGATCAACAATATCCTGCCGACACTCAAGCAAATGAGGGCGAAAATCATCTCTTTCACTGGAGGCCTTGACTCGCCCATGGCCAAGGAGAGTGATGTGGTGATTGATGTGGGTGTGGATAGAGAGGCCTGCCCAATGGGTCTGGCACCCACTTCGAGTACCACTGCTGCCCTTGCCATGGGAGATGCCCTGGCTGTGGTGCTGATTAACGCCAGGCGTTTCGATAAAAGGGACTTCAGAAGATTCCACCCCGGGGGCAGTCTCGGAGAAAGGCTTTCCATCAGTGTGAAAGAGGTCATGTTCACGGATGATCATGTGCCAAAAGTGGTCTTGGGATCCAGGGTGGAAGATGCCATTAAAGAGATTGATTCAAAAGAGATTGGGGCCACCATAGTTGTTGACGCAGATGACAAACTCTCAGGCATCATAACCGACGGAGATCTCAGAAGGGCCCTGACCAAGAGAAAGAACATCCATAAATTGAAGGTGGAAGAGATCATGACTACCTCGCCAAGGACTGTGGAAGAAGATCAAACAGCCGCGGAGGCCCTTGGAATTATGGAACTCTACGGGATAACCCATCTTATCATTCTGGATAGTAGAAAAAGGGTGAAAGGTGTGGTCCACCTGCACGACCTGCTGGGAAGAGAGGAATTTAGATTAGATGGAGGTCTTACCCTCTCCACGGGGACTGATCGTCGATCTGATAACACCGCTTAAGAAGAGCGGCGATATTGATGGGCGAGGTCTGGGGAAGCATCTTGACAGGGTGCTACCCCATGTCCAGGCAGTGCTTCTGGCCAGTCCACAAACAGGGGAAGGGAAAAACCTGGATCCTAACCAAAGGGACGAACTCCTGGAAAAGGCCCTTGTGGTCGTTCGGGGCCAGGTTCCCGTCTTGATCTGGATAACCCATAGTACGGAAGAAGGGACAAAAGAGACTCTCCAGCTCTTGAAAAAGAGACTGGAACGGCGAAAATATACGGGGCAAATATTCTGGGTTGACACCCCCCTCTATTACCATAGCAACCGCGGGTTGCCTTCCCTCTACAAGGACTTATCCACCACAGTCAAAGAGCCGTTTCTGCTACACAACGATCCAGAGCTGATAAAACAACTCGCCAGCACATTCAAGAGAACCAATATACGTACCAGCATTCTCAAAGAGCTATCCCAAATGGACAGCATCCGAGGGCTCATCTTTCTTGGCTCACTTGATAGGGTGCGGAATTACCAGAAGGCGGTTCGGGCACGAATTGATTTCAGGATCTACGATGGGGAAGAGTCCCAGTTCTTGAAGTATCCAAGTCTGAGCGGAGTCGTTTCTGTGGGAGCTAATCTGGCGCCCAGGGTGTGGCAGAAGGTCACAGCCTCCTCACTTAATCTGAGCGGTGAGCGAAAAGACTATCCTGACCACCTGCAGCAGATATTGAATCAGGGAGAATATCTCAAAAGCCTGCTGCAGATCTATCAAAATTCCTCTGCCCACCTCATAAAGCAGGTCTTGTCAGACAAGGGAATCATCGAAAGCCCCACGTCCACGCTAACGGAAGAGAATACGGAAGAAAAAGCGAGGCATCTGGAGGCGTTGATGGAGCGTTATGGGGATTATCCTTAGATTTTGCCCGCCTGCCTCGCCTGAGCGAGAGCGATGGCGGGCAGGGATTGCGAATTGCGGATTTTGGATTTGAAAAAGAGGCGTCTTTCCTTCGCCTGTGCCCTGTAACTACAGTATATGAACCTCTCCAAAGGGTATCTTTCCCACCGAATATGTTTCCAATGAACACACAATTGTGAGACCTTTGAAAAATGTTCAATTTTGTTCAAGGTCAAGGAAGGCGAAGATTTTAACCACAGGAATACACGATAAGTATTTCGAGGA
Organism: Deltaproteobacteria bacterium; assembly: GCA_030671095.1. The sequence continues at coordinate 5,771 of DAOVAK010000168.1, forward strand.
TTAAAATCTGAGTCTGACGCAGAGATTGGGCAAAAGGGGGCGTTTTTCAAGGGTCTCAATTGCTTGATCAGTGGCCGCAGCATTGGTCTTCACAATTTGCTATTTCTGCCAATGTCTTGATCACTTCTCTTTGATCTGCTGGGATCACTTTTGTAATCTTGAGTTTTAAATAAAAGGAATCCAGATGCTCGGGCTGGGGCAAGGGAAACAGGATCAGATGTTGGAAAACCTGCGGAATTCCCTCTCGACTTATGTGGAGGTGAATCTCCTCTCCCACAGTTTTATCCGCTAATTGGATTTCAAAGGGCGTGAGGCCGGAGATCCCCAGACCATAGATAAATTCAAACTGAGAAGACTGTGGGGTCAAGTCCGTTGAATCAGAGGTTGTTCCCGCCTCAATAGATAGTGTTATTTTTTTGAGGTGATCTATCTTTTCCGTTTCCATTGTAGAGTCCATAAGAGGCTATATGCAATGTATGATAGAAATGTGTAACCAACCAAAACCATACTACAACAACCCGCATCACTTTTACAACTTGTAAAGTTTCCGCTTAGAGAATTCCCTAAACAGAGGCATCAACGAGGCCACATACAAGAATTAGCATAAGACCAACTTTGGGCCTGGCGTCTAATGACAAAAGGATTTTT
>DAOVAK010000501.1 GCA_030671095.1 Deltaproteobacteria bacterium
CTGTTAAATATTTTCTTTGTTTGATGTTACTGTTTTCAAACAGCTTCTATATCCCATATCTCTTGTGATATGGATGCCTTCAATTTAACAGGGCAGGGGATGCAGTGCAACGCAGAAGTTGGACTTTTTACGAAGCCATCAGAGTTCGCTTCACCGAGAATGGTTACCAAAGTTCTTTACTATTCGCTCCAGGGATTTCGGCGACAACCCGTAAAAGGCTTGACACTTCCCCTGTTGGGTTTTTGATTCTTGTGAAGGTGCAATACTACTGCACAATATCACGGGCCCTCTTCTCTGTAGGAGCGGAATTTCCTCGGGGGAAATTCCCGGTACGAGCGTTCTTTCAAAGCTTCCTCGTCTATCTCCAAGCCTAGGCCAGGTTGAGTAGGGAGCTCGATATATCCCCCTTCCACTTTGAAGGGGTTCACGGAGATAGCGTTCCCAGCCTCCTCGAAGTTCACGTAATATTCCGTAATCAGGTAATTGGGAATAGTAGCGGCTACCTGAATGGTGGCAGCCAGAGCTACAGTTGTGCTGTTATAGTTGTGAGGTGAGACTGCAACGTAGTAGGATTCGGCCATGGCCGCAATTTCCTTAAACTCTAGTATTCCGCCGCAACTCGCTACGTCGGGGTTGAGAATATCGGCGGCGTGTCTTTCCAATACCTCTCGGAATTCTAGCTTCGTATATAAACATTCTCCAGTTACCACCGGCAGATTAATGGCATGCCGTACCTCAGCGAGGACGTCCAAGTTGTCTGATGGCGAAGGTTCCTCATACCAGAAAGGATTGAATTCCTCGATCATCTCAGCCACCCTAATAGCGTGAACGGGAGCCACGCTCCGGCATACATCGACTAGGATGTCTATATCCGGCCCGACTGCCTCTCGTACTGCCTGAATGTTCTCCATGGCAACCCGCTCGGTCTCTCTGTCTATAAAGAGTCGCCATGGCTTGGGAAAGGGGTATACCTTGAGAGAAGTGAAACCAGCTTTCACCACCTCCATTGCCCTCAGGGCAAGCTCCTCCGGTGTTGATGCCCCGCTGCCCCAACCATTAGCGTAAACCTTTATCCTGTTTCGGCACGGACCCCCCAGCAGATTATATACTGGTGTGCCTAAACTTTTCCCCACAATATCCCATAATGCCGTCTCGATGCCACTCATGGCGCAGAAGAGATCCATTGAACCCCTTCGCATCGCAAAATCTTCGTAAACCATCTGAGTGAAGTGTTTGATGTGAAAAGGATCCCTTCCTATGACGTAGCGGGTTAGTTCAGAAACGCACTGGGCGATGTTCCTGTCCCTATCGACCGCGGTATACGCCTCGCCCCATCCTGAGATCCCCTCATCGGTCTCTACTTTTATCAGGAGCCAATTCTTAACTCCGATCAAACCGCTCTGGGGAGTATCCCGGGAGGTATACGGATGGATCAAGAAATTCGTAATAGCAGTAATTTTCATTCTGTATCTCCTTGTGTTTTGTAATTATTTCAATCGCCCCTATGGAATTCTTTTGCATTCATATTGACTATATTTTTCAGACTCTACAGATATGTGATAACTTAGATTCATCAAGGAAATAATTTCTTTTCTATCCCATTAAGAAAGAGGCTTTCTTCTGGAGGAATCTAACCTGAAAAAGCGATCGAACGAGATTGTTACTTCTCGGATTTGATATGCACTTCATGGATATCAGTTTGCTCAAGGATACATTAGGTATGATTGGGGAGATCTCGGAAACATTTTGCCCAAAAAGAGCACAATGCTCTAAGCAAGCGAAAAATATATGTTGAAATCGGTTTGGAGGAAATCCCCGCCCCCTCAAACGTATACAGATCCGTTTTTCAATTGTCAACACTAAGACGTAAAGAGTGTCCTTTAAGGGCTTTGTAGTTAACCGCTACGGCTGGCAAGGGTGGAGGTGCACGGTCCACGGGGATTGAGTCATGGCAGTGGGTATTGGAATCTGTATTCTTTTTGCAGGCTTGGTCAACTCGCTTTAACACTATTTCCCCTGGATATTAGGGACCTGGAAAAGCAGCAGTGCGTACCCAAATCAAACGCCGAGGCTGTTCGAAACCTCAAATGCGAATGCAAAGGAGAGGCCCTGCATCTCTCCAGGGGTGTTGAAACTATCCCCTGTGTTTTTGGATGAGCAGTTCAATCGGTTGTATCTCCCAGGTCTTAACCAAAGGGTGGGTCACCATGTACCTGTTGACCCTGCTCCGAAAAGAATTCTTACTTGACAAACCGGTTTTGAGTTGGTAGGTTGTCAGGGCTTACTGGTGGCAATAAACAAATAGTCCTTGTGATATTAACGATAAGGAGGAAAAAATGGCTCGAGATCCGAAAGAGTGGGAAGGATGTTTTACAGCTATAGTAACCCCCTTCAAGGAAAATGGTGATCTGGACAGGGATGCTTTTTGCGAGAACATAGAACTCCTCATCACCGAAGGGGGCCATGGAGTAATTGTCTCCGGATGTACCGGCGAAAGCTGGGCACTGTCGGACGAAGAGAAAAAGGAGCTTTTCAACCTCGCCGTTGCCCAGGCGAAAGGTCGAGTAACCGTCATCGGAGGCACGGGAGAAATAACGCCAGATCATACCATAAAACTGACTCATTACGCGCAGGAGGCTGGTATGGACGGAGTGATGATAACGGCGCCTGCCCGGGTAATCCCGAATGACCGTGAAATCATTGCTTATTACCAGGCTGTATCAGATGCTATCGACATGCCAATTCTTCTCTATAACATCCCCAAGAGACAGGGAGTGGATCTTACCCCAGAGTTGGTGAGCAGGTTGGCAGATATTAAGAATGTCGCAGCCATAAAGGAGAGCTCCAATGATTATATAAGGGTTTTGGAAGACATCCGGCTGGCGGCGGACCGGATTCGTGTATTTACGGGACATTCCGCTGAGCGAGGAGTCCCGGCAATTACCATGGGAGCAGTGGGTTGGGTAGCCAGCAATGACACCCAAATAATGGGTAAAGAGGCCATAGACATGTTCAACTTGGCAAAACAGGGGGAGCTGGAAAAAGCGAGAGAGACTCAATACCGGTGCATCACACTTGATAAGGGTCTGAGAGGCGGGCAGGCCGG
>DAOVAK010000694.1 GCA_030671095.1 Deltaproteobacteria bacterium
GCCCAGGAAGAGAAATATTCTGATGAAGACCTCAAGGCCTTTGAAAGGGTCGTGAATAGCTTTAAAATTGTAGATGAGAGATCGGGATAAACTGCATCTTCGCAAGTTCATGATAGGTTGGGAAGCGCTATGAAACAAATCCCATAAATTTACGCTTTTTCATCTGGGGGAACTTATCAAATGGAGGGGTAAAATGAATCAAGACAAACCTGCTCAGATTGACACGGACCGAAGAATCGCGGCAGATTGGGAAGATTACCTAAAAGCCTACTACGATAAGCCCCAGAGCACCAGGACATGGTCCGGCTACGAGGTCAAAGAGATCTACACCCCGGAAGATAGGGCAAACCAAGTTTATGAAAAAGAGATTGGTGATGCTGGAGAATTCCCGTTCACCAGGGGCATTCACCGCGATATGTTTCGGGGCCGTTACTGGACCAGGCGTGAAGTGGTAGGAATCGGCTCACCCGCAGATACCCATGAGCGGGCCGCATTTTGCTTTGAGCAGGGTGGCTCCGGGCTGAACACCATAGCTGATGTCACCTACGAGATGGGTTTGGATCCGGATCATCCCTGGGCTCAGAACGAGGTGGGACTGACAGGGGTAAACATATCCTCCATGAGAGACATGGAAATACTGGTTGGGGACATTCCTCTGGACAGGGTAAGCTGGTCGCTCATTACCGCCTCTCCCACCGCTGCCGCCACCATGGCCCAGTACGTGGCTGTTGCTCAGGAGAAGGGCTATGACATTGGCATCCTCCGGGGCTCCATTCAGAATGACCCCATCCATTTTCGGTACTGCGGGTTTAGGCCGGCGTGTCCTCTTGACCTTTCCATCAAGCTGGGATCCGATGTGATGGAATTTTGCACCAAAAACATGCCCAAGTGGTATTACACCACCGTCAACATGTACGATCTGAGGGAGCAGGGGATCACCGCCCCTCAAGAAGTGGCCTTTGGATTCGGAATTGCCATGTGCTATATTGATGAGTTACTGGGACGTGGCCTCCACATTGATGACTTCGCCCCTCGATTCACTTTCTACGTCTCAGCCCACATCGATTTCTTTGAGGAAATCGCCAAGATCCGGGCGGCGCGACGGATGTGGGCCAGGTTGATGAAAGATAAGTATGGGGCCAAAGACCCTCGCTCCATGCAGTTTCGCTTTGCCGTTCACACCGCCGGATGTTCACTGGTTCCCCAACAACCACTGAACAACCTCGTCCGCATCTCTTTTGAGGCCTTGGCGGCCGTCCTCGGGGGCGTCCAATCGCTCCATTGCTGCTCATACGATGAACCCATGTGCCTGCCCACCGAGAAGGGCCATCTTCAGGCCCTTAGAACCCAACAAATAATAGCTTATGAGACAGGCGTAACCAACGTGGCCGATCCATTGGGTGGTTCGTACTTTATTGAAAACCTAACCGATACGTTAGAGGAAGAGGCCTTGAAGATAATGAAGCAAGTGGATGAGATGGGCGGGATGGAGGAAGCCATCAGGAGGGAATGGCTGGAGCGTCAGTTCAACGAGGAAGGGGTCAAACGACAGAAGGAGCTAGACAAGGGAGATAAGCTCGTTGTAGGCGTCAATATTTTCACCAGTGAACCTGAGACCTCAACCCCCCTGGGTGTGCAACGCATTCCCGAGCACTCAGCCCGTCAGCAGATAGAAGATGTAAAAAGACTAAAGCAGAGCCGGGACGCAAGAAAAGTATCCGAAGCCATTAAGCGCCTTCGAGACGATGCTGCTGAAGGACGAAACACCATTCCGGCCATGGTAGAAGCCACCAAGGCTTATGCAACCACTGCCGAACTGTTGGGGACTGTCCGCCAGGTCTACGGCTATTCTTATGATCCCATGAACGTCATAGAGTCACCGTTCAATTAAGAGGACACATAGAGCCGATGAGAGCCCAAAGGAAGATCAGAGTGGTCATCAGCAAGGTGGGTTTGGATGGTCACGACCGCGGGTCTAAGGTGGTCGCTGCCCTTCTGAGGGAGGCAGGGATGGAAGTGGTCTACCTGGGCATGTACCAGACACCTGAAGGAATCGTTCAGGCGGCCATAGACGAGGATGTGGATGTGATCGGTGTGAGTTATCTATCGGGTGAACATCTCGTCTACACACCAAAGATCGTGGAGGAGATGAAGAAAAACAGTCTGGACGACGTCCTGTTCCTTGTGGGCGGATCGTTTCCCCCCGAAGACATTCCGGTTATGAAAGA
>DAOVAK010000151.1 GCA_030671095.1 Deltaproteobacteria bacterium
GCAGGGAAGGAGTACGTGGAGCCGGTCTTCAATGTAAAGCGCATCCTGCACAGAAACAACCCGATCTTCTGGGTCACCACCACGGGTCAGCCCATAAATGATATCCATATGCTCGGGGCACTTCAGATTTCCGCTTCCATCTGGTCTGATCTTAATGACATGAGAATCCCCGGTATACAATCGGTGTACTCCTTGCCAGAGGGCTGTGGACGCCTGACGGTTGTCGTCTCTGTGAAACAGAGATACCCCGGCCACTCTACTCAGGTAGGGCACGCAATAGCAGGATCAACGAGTGGCCACTATCGACTCAAAAATATTATCATTGTGGATGATGATATTCCCGCCGATGACATACAGCAGGTCCTATGGGCAATAAGCACAAGGCTTGAAGCAAAAAGGGGCGTTCACGTTCTTCATGAAACGCGGGGCGGTCCTCTCGACCCTGCGGTATATATTACCGAGCGGGATGTGGGCTCGAAGCTCATATTGGACGCCACGATTCCCTTTCACTGGGACAGGAAGCCTCTATTAACGCGTATGGATGAAGAGACGCTTGAGAAGGTGAAAAAGCGCTGGGCAGAGTATGGTTTTGAAGATTAGCACCTGTTCTGATTCATGATCTGTAGGCAGATCTCTGAAAAGAATCGAAGCGTTCATTACTATGGCTTAACCTATGCCGCTATCAAAAAATATTTTCCTTTTCAATCCATGAGGGGAACCACTTATAGTGCTCCAGTGGGAATGCCTTTTCCAGGCCTTCATAAGTCGCCTTTGCCAGGGCAATCCCTTTTTTGTCTCGATTGAGCTTCACAAGCCCCCTATTCTCAAGGGCAAGAAGGACCTCATCCAGCCTTTCGTCATTCACATCAAAGAACCCCTTCATGTCCTCTCTGCTCATATGAAGCCCTGGGTTAACACGGTAGTCTTCGGCCAATACACGAAGAAGACTTTCCTCATCCACCTCCTTTTTTCTTTCAGGCATTTGGCTTGCGGGCACAGGTACGCCCAAATCATCGTGGATGACTCTTCTGGGCATTCTCAGCTCCTCGGCCATCTGCTTGGTGCCCGTTCTTTGAATCACAAGCCTGCAGGCTTCCATGGTCCCCCCTGCTATGTTTTCAACCTTTGCCACCTTCATGATCGCCGCAAGGGGATAAAAAGGCGTAAGGCCGTCGCCTCCCATGACCTGAATGGCATCTAGACTGGAGGCCAGAGCCCCTTCGCAGTTGTAAACTTTGGCAATATTGGACTCCAAAGTAATATCCCAACCCAAGTCCCAAAGATGTGCGGTATAGTATGTTATCAATCTCGCGATTTTCAGCCTGATGATGAGGTCAGCAATCTTGAATTGGTTATTGACGAAAGCTATTGTGGGTCTCCCAAACTGTACCCTCCTCTGCGCGTAGGGAACCACGTTCCTGAGAAGTTCGCGCTGCCATCCTACGGTCTGGGCGGATATCAAAGTTCTCTCAAAATTGAGACCTGCAATCATCACCTGCCAGCCGTCCCCTTCATCTCCGATCCTATTGGCTGCGGGAATTGGGACGTTATGAAAATCCAGGGCCCCGTTCTGTATGTTCTCAAAGCCGATGATCTCGTTGATTTTCTCCACCGTAAATCCAGGAGCACCTTTTTCAACGATGAATCCGGTGAGATGGCGATACCTTTTTCTGTCCTCGGGGTTCTCGCTCGTGCGCGCATAAACCATGTATCGGTTTGCCACTCCTGCGGAAACAATGTAACGCTTCTTTCCATTCAGCACATACGTATCCCCCTCCCGCTTTGCGCTGAGTTCCATGGCAGCAGCATCTGTCCCGGCAAAAGGCTCGGTGATCACGATGGCACCGATTTCTCCTCTGGCGATCTGCGGGAGAAAGCGCTTTTTCTGCTCTTCGGTGCCGAACTCGATAATCTGTCGCAGACCTCCCAGCATATTGCCAACAAAGACCCGACCCGGCCCGGGCATCCTGTTCAGACCTTCCGCTGCAATACAAGCCCCCGTGGCCCCTAGGCCCAATCCGCCATACGCCGCAGGGACTCCTGCGCCGGTGAGGCCCTCATCTGCAATCCTGTCAAAGATATCGCGCGGGAATTCTCTCTTCCACCTCGACGCTTCATCCCGCGGCATCATTTCCTCCACAAACGCGTTAATCCTTTTTTCAAACGCCTTGTGTTCATCTGTCCACCAGGGGTAATGGTCCACGGCATGTCCTCCTTTTGCTAAAATATGCCAAAATGCTCCGTCCTTGAGGGCGGGCCCTGTTGAGTTTCCCTGAGGGAGCCCTATTCAACAGGGCAGGGATGAAATGGGCCATGGCTGATGAGGTTATTTCTTTTTTTCTTTGAGGGCCATGACGATTTTTTCGGGCGTAATGGGCTGTTCCTTAAACCATATTCCGGTTGCGTGATGGATGGCGCTGACAATGGATGGCGGTGCACTCACGATAGCGCCTTCGGACGCCTCTTTTGCGCCGTAAGGGCCGAGGCGGTCGTCCGTGATGATGTCAATCACCTTGATTTTCGGTACGTCCACAGAAAGGGGCATCTTGTAATCCGCTAAATTGGGATTAAGCGTCTTTCCATGATCCATCACAAACTTTTCATACAGGGTCTGTCCCAAACCTTGAATGGCCGCGCCCTGGTTTTGGGCCTCAACATTAATGGGGTTAAGGGGCTTGCCGCAATCGTGCGCAATGATCATTTCCGTGCACGTGACGAATCCAGTCTCCATGTCCATCTCCACTTCGGACAGCTGAGAGGTGAAACTGTATGACGTCCCGGCATTCCCCACACCTTTATCAAAATCCAGGGCCTCTATTCCGTAATCCGAATATCCCTTACCCACGATGACGGCCCCGGAACCCGAATAACAGGCGATCTGCGCCAACTTCCGGAAAGGTATGGACCTCTCAGGGCTCCCTTTGACATAAACCTGATGATCTTTAAAGATGATATCTTCAGGATTGGCCTCCCACTTCTCGGCCGCGAATCTGGACAACTGTTCTCTCACATCTTGGGCTGCCTTTTGGGCTGCTTCCCCGGCCAAAACGGTTACCCGGCTACCATAACTGCCCGCATCACATGGCGTTAGGGCCGTATCGACTCTTTTAATATCTATGTCTTCCACGCTTAGCCCCAACTCTTCCGCAATGATTTGGACCAGAACCGTATCGGATCCCTGGCCCGCATCTGTGGCACCCGTTAAATAATCGATGCTCCCATCCTCGCAAAGTCTTACAATCGCTGCGCAGGACTGATGGCCACGTTGCCTGGCTCCCCCCAGATAGGCCGTGCCTGAAATTCCAACGCCATGGGATATATACTCATCAGCCACTTTCCTCTTATCCCTCTCTTTCCAGTTGGAAGTCTTGGCAAGGGTCTTGAGACCCTCGCTAAGGCCGCATGACTGGACCGTGACCTTGTTCACCGTTTCATGGGGGGCAGTGATGGCATTTTTCAGCCTCACGGCCACCGGATCGATACCCAGCTCCTCGGCCATCATTTCCATCTGGATTTCTGCTGCAAACCGGGTATGGGTCACCCCATGTCCCCTCATCGCGGCTCCAATGGGATTATTCGTGAATATTCGATAGGCGTCGTGCTTAAAATTGGGCAGCTTATAGGGCAGGGTACTCATGCAGCCGGTCAGATACATGGTCAATGGACCAATCGTGGTGTAAGCTCCGCCATCGGCGATCACCCGGCTGTGCATCGCTGTGATGGTGCCGTTCTTCTTCATGCCCATTTTATTATGGATAATCATATTGTGACGCCTACGACAGGTCATCAGTACCTCTTCCATGTTGTAAACAAACTTCACCGGCTTGCCGGTCATTTTGGATAACAGCACCGAACAGAAATCCCCAGGCACCGAATCGTTCTTCGTGCCGCCGAATCCGCCGCCGACAAAGGGCTGGATCACTCTCACCCTGTTGAGGGGCACCCGGAAGCAGGCGGCCAGGTGTCGGTATAGAAAGTAAGGGCTTTGCTTGGCCGCCCAGATGGTAATGCCGGATGAGTCGTACAAAGCAACAGCCGCGGGGGGCTCCAGATAACCCGTGATAACTCTGCCCGTCTCAAAGCGGTCCTCATGAACAAGGTCCGCCTCGCGGAATCCCTTTTCCACGTCTCCCAAGTCCATATGGAATTCCCAGCTCAAGTTGTTCTCCACATAGTCATGGACCTGAGGCGCCTCCTCTTTCATCGCCTCTTCAGGATCAAAGACCCCGGGCAGTTCTTCGTACTCCACCTTGATTAGCTCTGTGGCCTCCTCAGCGGTATCTTCATCAACTGCGGCCACGGCGGCAACGGCCTCGGCCAGGTACCGCACCTTATCAACCGCCAAGGGGGGTTCATCCCGGGTTTTGGGCATCCATCCCCAGGTCCATCCTCCGAAATCTTTTCCCGTACAAACGGCTTTCAAACCGGGAAGCCTTTCGGCCCGGCTGGTATCCACGTTCAATATTTTGGCATGGGCATAGGGACTCCTCAGAATCTTGCACCACAGCATGCCGGGCAATTCAAAATCGGCCGCATATCTAGCTTCACCCGTCACCTTAACTCTACCATCGATTCGTGGAATTCTTTTTCCTATAACAGAATATTCCTCCATCCCTATTCACCCCCTTTCATGGCCTCGGCTGCAGCGCTGATAGACTCAATGATTTTTGTGTAGCCGGTGCACCGGCAGAAGTTGCCCGCGATCCCCTCTCTAATCTCTTCTTCGCTGGGATTTGGATTCTTATCCAAAAGGGCCTTAGCCGATATGATCATGCCCGGGGTACAAAAACCACATTGCATTCCCGCTTGTTCGACAAATGCATCCTGGATGGGATGAAGGTTGTCTCCATCAACAAGTCCTTCAATGGTGATTATTTCCTGATTGTCCGCCTCAAGGGCCGGGACCAGACAGCTATTAACCGTCTTGCCCCCCATGATCACTGTGCAGGAACCACATTCTCCTTGACCGCAACCCTCCTTGGTCCCCGTAAAACTTAGATCCTCTCTGATCAGCTCAAGCAGAGTCCTCCAGGGTTTGACGCTCAACGCATAGGGTTTTCCGTTCAGGGTGAATCTTATCTCTTTCATTTTCATCTCTTGATCTCCCAAATAAATAGATTGGAGACAAACTTTCTCAATCTCCTAATTGGATAAAGTGTTACTAATGGCACGCTTTACCAACACCTCTACCATCATCTTTCTGTATTCAGCCGAAGCCCGATGATCATCGATCGGCTCTGATTCTTTAGAGGCTATCTTGGCCGCTTTCATTACCGTTTCACTATGCACTTTCTCCCCTTTCAGTACATCCTCCGCCCTTTTGGCTCTCATGGGTGTGGGCGCAACCGCGCCAAGCGCTATCCTGACGTCTTGAATAAGCCCGTTATCTTGCGCACCCACGGCTCCAACACCGACCACCGCCAGGTCCATTCTGCTTCTGGGGGAAAGTTTGATGTAAACCCCCTTGCTCTGAGGAGGCATGTCGGGAATCCGGATTTCCTTGACCAATTCGTCCGGATTTAGGGCCGTTTGATTGGGTCCTGTAAAAAAGTCCTCTATGTCAATGACGCGTTCCCCGCGGTTGCTCACACAGGATAATTTTGCCCCGAGGCAAAGGAAGGCTGGTGCTGAGTCCGCAGAGGGGACCGCATTACAGATATTGCCCACAATGGTGCCCCGGTTCTGGACCTGGGTCGAGGCAATGCTATTGGCCGCCTCGGATAAAATCCCGAATTTTTCTCTTACCTGGAGCGAATGGGCGACTGAATAGATGGTGGCCAATGCTCCGATTCGTAAGCCGTCCTTCTCGTCATATTCGATATAGTCCAAGTCAGGAATGCCTTTTAGGTCAACCAGGACCTTCGGGGTGTGTATCAATCTGGACTTTAGTCTCGGGATAACATCTGTCCCTCCCGCATAAACCTTGACGTCTCCATTGTTGTTTTCACCTAAGAGATCTAAGGCCTCATCGATACTCTTGGGCTTAATGTAGTCGAACTTTGGCAATCGCCTGTAAAAGGTGACCATCTTTTATCTCTCCTTTCCAAAAACTTGTTTGTTAACGGCGATATTTATTAACTCGCTTCTTACTGAATGGGAAATTCTCTATCCTCCCCCCAGCGGCACGAGATTGACTTCTACCGAATCACCGTCTTTTAGACGCGTGTTTAGAGCACTTGGATAGAACCAAACATCTTTCCCGTTTATGCTTACCTCAATATCTCTTCGAAGATCATCGGCGTTTGCCGCAATAAAAGGAAAGTTCATCTGTTCGCCTACATGTCGCAACAGATCTCCAATAGTGGTTATATCTGGCGGCAAAAGAAAGTTCTCCGGGTCTGAAATGCCTAATGAAAAGTTCGAAATCAGTGCTATCTTTACTCCCATAGATATGAAATCTCCAGTTTCGTTGTCCCACTTTGAGGCGGATTGTACGCCATGACCTCTTTTAGATCTTCCTTTCCAGGCCCTGCCAAAACTTGTCCCGGAGTTGTCGTTTAAGTATTTTGCCGGCAGGGTTCTTGGGAAGGGAATCGGCAAATTCTACGGATTTGAGCACCTTGTAGTGAGCAAGGTGGTTTCTGCAAAATAAGTAGGATTGTGCGTAAACTTTGGCTACTGACAGAAAAGACAGGCTAAGTCAATAGGCCAGGTGTGACCCTGATCCAGCATCAAGGCATCATCTCCCCGCCGAGACGGGATTTCGCAAAGCTCAAGCGGCGTTGCCTTCGATCGCTCCTCCCTGCGGCGTATTGCTCCAT
>DAOVAK010000529.1 GCA_030671095.1 Deltaproteobacteria bacterium
ACAGTATTCATGGTAGTTCACATCCCGGCTGCCGATGCAATGGAGAATAGCGACACTCTTTGGAGTTTTTGTAAATTCCCCATTTTCGTCTCTGATGAGAATCTGGCCCCCGGTGGGCCCGGTGGCATTGCTGAGGCGCTCGAATTCAAGGCTTGTATAGACGTTAGGATAGTTTCCGTATCCAAATTGTTTAATGGGGGTCGGGTCTAGGATGTCATATCCGGTTGCTAATATAATGCTACCGACCTTTACTTCCAAGACTTCTTCCTTCATGCTGTGGTCAATAGCGTTTGGCTCGCAGACACGGACACATTCCATGCATTCACTGCAGGCTCCGCAGTTTAGGCAGCGCAAGGCTTCTTTCGGGGCTGCTTCTTCTGAAAAACCAAGATTAACTTCATCGAAGGATTTGGCTCTTTCTGTCGCATCTCGAAACTGATTCTGTGCTCGGGCTTCTCTGTGAGGTTTCTCAGGAATTTCCTGCCAGTCTTGGCCAGGGATTACTTGGTTTGCCAACTCTTCAGCATAGCGTGCAAGGTCTTCCCCGTTGACGTAGCGATGAATCGCCTCGACAGCCTTATGACCGCTGGCCACTGCCTCGATTACAGACGCTGGCCCGGTCACCGCATCCCCGCTTGCGAACACATGGGGAATGCTTGTCTGCATTGTCTTGGGGTCCACTGTGATGGTATTATGGCGGGACCATTTCAGATCGGGTTCTTTTTCGGTCCAGGAACGATCTGTTGTCTGCCCGATTGCTGGAATCACTGTATCACAGGAGATGATAAATTCGGATCCTTCAACCGGCACTGGTCGACGGCGCCCACTTTCATCCGGAGGGCCCAGCTCCGTTCGTATGCATTCTATCCCTGTAACCCTTCCATCTTGTTCAATGATTCTGACCGGGGCGGTGAGGTAAGAGAGTTGAATCGATTCTTCCTTTGCGCCTTCGATTTCCTCTTCATAGGCAGGCATTTCGGCTTCTGATCGACGGTAGGCAACTGTTACGGTTGAGACCCCAAGCCGTTTTGCTACCCTTGCCGCATCGATCGCTACGTTTCCGCCACCGATTACCACAACCTGGCCGCCAACATCCACGGGGTTGCCAAGGTTTACCTCTCTCAGAAAGCTGAGTGCATCGATAACACCTCCAGCGGTTTTCTCCCCGGGGATGCCGAGATTTAAGGAGCCATGTGCACCAATTCCAAGAAACACGGCTGAAAAGCCTTCCTTCTCAAGATCTTGAAGGGTAACATCAGATCCAAATCGGGTATTGGTTCGCACCTCCACTCCGATGCGGATAATGTGACTGATCTCCTGATCGAGTACTTTTGGCGGCAACCGGTAATCAGGGATGCCCACGCGAAGCATCCCACCCAACACCGGAAGTGCTTCAAATAGGATTATTTGGTATCCCTTTTTTCGCAAATAGTACGCAACCGTCAGTCCTGCAGGGCCTGAGCCGACCACGGCGACCTTTTCCGGGCGATCTTCAATTTCGGGCAAAGGCAGCGATTCCAGATCGACGCGGTCAGCGGCAAAGCGTTTTAAATCTCGGATGGCAATCGCTTCATCGACCTCCAACCTTCGGCATTGGGCTTCGCAGGGATGCGGACAGACCCGACCTAGAACCCCAGGTAGGGGTAGCCGCTCCATGATCAACTGGATTGCTTCTTCGTACTTACTCTGGCCAATGAGCTGGACATAACCTTGTACATTTATACCTGCCGGGCATGTGACCACGCACGGCGCACGGTCCTTTTTATCAATACAAAAGGTGATGGGGACTGCCTGTGGAAAGGATCTGTAAATGGCTTTGCGTTTCGCCAAGCCTTCGTCCCATTTGCTATCGACGGACACCGGGCAGACGTTGACACAATCACCACATCCAGTGCAGATCCCTTCTTTTACGTATCGTGGTTTTCGACGGACCTCCACCGTGTAGTTTCCGATGTATCCTGAAACCTCTTTTACTTCACTGTACGACAAAAGCTCTATGTTTGGATTTTGCGCCACTTCAACCATCTTTGGTGTTCCTATGCAGGCCGCACAATCGAGTGTGGGGAAGGTCTTGTCGAACTGAAGCATATGGCCACCGATAGTGGTGTCTTTCTCAACCAAATATACCTTGTGACCGGAAGCGCCTATGTCCAGAGCTGCCTGCATGCCTGCAATGCCGCCGCCCACCACCATAATATCCGGATGAACACTCACCTCGCGGGTATCGAGCGCGTGGTGATAGTTGACCCGGTTAATGGCTCCTGCCGCAAGGGTCTTTGCCTTTTGGGTGGCTTCATCTTCATCCTCGGTCACCCAGGAAACCTGTTCGCGAACCGATGCCATCTGGAAAAAATAAGGATTGAGTCCGGCCCGCTGGCAAGCCCCTTGAAAAGTCTTCTCGTGGAGCCTTGGTGAACAGGAAGCCACCACAACCCGGTTCAGATCGTATTCTTTAATGTCTTTTTCAATCATTTCCTGTCCGGGATCCGAGCACATAAATTTATAATCACGGGCCACCACAACATCTTTCAGCTGTCGTATAAAAGCAGCAACCTCCTCCACGCGGACCTTACCTGCGATGTTGAGCCCGCAATGGCAAATATAAAACCCTATTCGTATGGACATGGCTGCACCCTTGTCGAAAGCATAAGCTCCATATATTTAAATTCTTTGATCTGGCTTCAACCTATATTTACAAATGAAATAAGATAGTTATATATTTTTTCTTTTTTTCATTTGAACCCGAACCGAATTCTCCCGTTCCATCTCTTCGAAAGTGATCAGTTCATAGGATAAGTCCGGTAAAACTTTAAATAGATCCTTTTGGGTATCAGGATCACCTACTAGTATTTCCAAGATCTCGTTAGGCTTCATTTCCCTGAACGCCTGAGTGACCTTAAGGAGGGTAATTGGGGAAATTGCTCCCCTAAGATCAAGAAAATGATCTGCTTTGGGTTTCAAATTAAAGACCCTACTTGAATGTTTG
>DAOVAK010000276.1 GCA_030671095.1 Deltaproteobacteria bacterium
CCTATTTCGAAATCGAAAAAGGGTTGAACCTTGTCTCATGATCGTAGACATCCAGCCCCTCTTTTTGCTTCAAGAATTTCACCACCACATAAGTCAGTGGGGTTACAGCCGCCTCATAGACGGATTTTGCAAGCCACTGGGTCACAATGGTTAACATCAATGCGCCAACTGGGATTGTTCCAACAAAGGCTAGGGTGATAAACACAAGGGAGTCGAGCCCCTGCCCCACCAGTGTGGAGCCAATGGTGCGCAACCACAACCATCTGCCTCCAGTGGCAATCTTCATCTTTGCAAGGACAAAAGAGTTGGCAAACTCACCCCCGAGATAGGCCAGGAAAGAAGCGAAGAGTAGCCGTGGTGTGTAACCAAGAATACGTTCGTAGGCCTCCTGAGCGTCCCAGAAGGAAGCAGCAGGTAGGACCAGTCCCAGCCAGATGGCCAGGACAGTGATAAAGTTACAAAAAAAGCCCAACCAGATCACCCGTCGGGCCTGACCATATCCGTAGACTTCAGTCAAAACATCCCCGATGATATAACTGAGGGGGAAAATGAGAATGGCTGCAGGCAGAATAAAGCCGAACAGGTTCACCAATTTGACAGCAGTGATGTTGGCTGTGATCAGGCAGGTGACAAAGAGAGCAACGATGATCATAAACCAAGACGAATATCTCACATTTTCATTCACCTTCCAGGGCCTCTCTCTATGGTGTCTGGTTGACGCTTATGCTTTCGGCGCCTTTCCCTGTGCTTACCCTCTCAGCATCAGCGGGAATGAGAAAGGTCGGGCTTTGATCAAAGCTAGGCGGGTTCGTAATAGCATCTCTTGGGTGAAATGACCTTCCCCTCTTTTTTTAGTTTGTTTATAATTTTCGACACCTCTTTGCTATCCACATCCGTCGTTTTTGCAACATCTCCAGGCCTTACCGGTTTAGCTGCCTTTTTCATGGCGTCCAGTACTTTTTTCTCATTCTTCTCCATCTTTTGACCCTCCTGGAAATTGAATTTGATTGCCACCCCTCTATATCAAACCCACCTCTAAATGTTAATAGACAAAAATCATTCCTTGAGTGCATTTCTAAACACAGCATAGAAAATGACTATGGCCAGAAAGTAAAGAATGCAGGCTGAAAACATGAGCAGCCTGAAGCCGATGCTCACCGCAAGGCATTTGCCGAGCACCGCCCCTATGACTGAGGCACAGCCATTGATGCCCCATGCCCAGGGAACCAGGCTTGGGTACTTCCTTGCCATGACCCTAAGCCCCGAGGGAAACGGCCAGCCAAGAAAGAAGGAGACCCAGGAGAGTAACAGAACAGACAGGACGATCCTGGCCCCAAAAGACCAGCCCATGGCCATATGGAACAATCGATCGCCAACGATCGCATTAAATACCACCCAGATAGAAATGGCAACCATTGCAAACCAGAGGAACCAGGACCCCATGCTTTGGAGGCGTCGAACACTCAGGCTTCCGCATCCGGCAAAAACCAGCGCGGTGCTTAATACCACTGCCGCTGAATAGACAGGGTGAGAGAGGAGGAGCGTAAATCTGAGGAGAAGGGCCATTTCAAGAAACATGAACGCTAAGCCTATACATGTGAAGTATAGAAATGGGCCTAGAACGTCTATTGCCCGAGGCGTAGCTCCTGTATGAGATGGCCTCCCGTGGACCCATCTAAGAAATAGGAGTGGAAACAAAATCAGCACGCCACTGGCCAGAACGGCCTGTACAAGCGTGGCAAGAATAAAGAAATATCCCATCTCTACCATGGGCAGCCATTCCCTTCTCAGTTGTCTCAGTAGCGTTGGTGCCTTGTCCCATCGAAAAAAGTGCGAAAAAAAGGGCCGGTCGTCCGTGGTCGCAGAAACATCGAAGACGTACCTTTGATGAAAGGACGCCGCCTCTGACCCGGCTAAGGCCTTCGCCCCCACGAAATAGTGGGGAGACTCCTGAACATCATATCGGTTGGCCCGTTCCATCTCCATGCCCGCATAGTAGGCCAAATCGAAACTTCTTTCGTCGCAGAATTCTGTGGCAAGGGCAATTTCTTCAGTCGTGAAAGGGGCCTTTGACACAAGAATGGTTGCAGTCTTCCAGCTGCGAATGAAAAGTAGGTGTTTCTCGGGATGGGGAGAAAGGTGCATTCGACGCAAGGCGGATAGGGCGGTGGAGACGACTCTTAGGGAATCCCGCGGGGGAAGTTTCAGCCACCGGGTGATAGCAAGTATTCCTGTTCCGGTCAGACGGCTAAGGTAAAGCTCGAAGGCCTCCCTGGTGTACAGGTAGCTCACGGTGGCAGAATGAAGCCCGCCGGCTGAGGTGACAAAAGAATCAAGCAGAGAAAGTTGAATCAGGTCAAATTGTTCATCAGTGGCATGCAAGAACTGGCGAGACTCCCGTACCTTCAGCCTCACCGCCGGCTGTCTATACAGATGCCCAGAAAATTCAGCGAAGGGTTTTCGCAGTAGCCCGGCGATCTGTTGATTCGCCTCCAGGGCGGTGATCTCTGGAACATGATGCCGCAAGCCCAAAAGCACATCGGCACCACCGCCTGCTCCTACCACCAACAAGCTTTCAGGCTGCCGTATGTGATAGGGAAGCGCCATGGTGGTAAAATCCAGATACGTCAGTTCATCTAAGTCACCGCTGAATCTGCTTATGGGGCTCGGGGCGTCGGCATCTGTAAAAATGGCCTTCTGCTTGGGCAGAACAGCAGGTGGGCTTTCATCTTTTAGCCCGAATTTGAGGCTCAGACCGGGCACGTGTCGTATAAGATCGCTCCCAACCACGTGAATCATGCCAAGGGGTCCCACCCTTTTGGCCTCAATGCGTGCATCTGGGAACGATAGAGTCATGGGAAGCGCTTTTGTATGATGTATCTTAGGCACGGGCGGCATGAACACGTAGACCATGGTGAGCACTCCCGCTGCAACGAGGAGTGTGATCACGCCCAGCTTTGGCCGTCGCAGTTTCACGCCACACAAGAGTGCAGCAATGAGAATGAGGCAACCCAGTGCAGGCAAAATGGTCCAAGGGGGGCCCAGATATAATGCGGGCACAATGGCCAATGCGCCGCACCCAGCACCCAGCAGGTCCACAGCATACATGCGATGGACCTGCTCGCCTGCCCCGGTCAGGATGATGCCGACAATCCCACCAGCCAAAAAGAATGGTACTGCCATGAGCAGATAAGTAAGGAGCATGGACAACCATTGGCTTGGTTGCCAGACGAGCTGGAGGGGATCCAAACCCACTTTTTGGGACAGACTGAAGGCGAGACAGAATGATACAGCGGTTGCTGCCGCCAAACCCACAAGCCATGCTTCCAGGTTTCTTCTGATTCGCTTGAACAGGAGGAAGAGCACGGAACCTGCCGCGCCGAATCCCAGTAGGGCCATGCTGATGGCCATGTACGCGAAGTGGTGCCATTGTCCGATGGACAAAAGGCGCATGATCAGAATCTCGTATGCAAGCACAGAGGCTGAAGTGGCCAAGAGAAGGACGGCATGGTGAGGAGCGGTGGTAGGGGTTGATAGAGATTGTCTGGTCCTAGATCCCATCATTTCCTTTCTTTATGGACTACAGGCACTCAACTGAGACCTATCGTAGGTCCCTGGTGAGGGGGACGAATCGAACGGGCAATACCTTTCTCATCTTGATGCTACCTTCTTTTGACTTTTCCACCAGGGTGAGATACTGCACGGCGTATTGCCCCCCAACCGGGATGCACATCATTCCCCCAGGTCTGAGTTGTTTGAGCAAGGGTGGAGGGACCAGAGTGGCTGCGGCGGTGACGATAATCCGATCAAAAGGGGCATACGCTTCCCAGCCGTAATACCCATCAGCCGCCTTCACCCGGACATTCCTGTAGTTGAGGCGCTGCACCCGATCAGTCGCCTTCTTGGCGAGTGCACCTACAATCTCCACGCTGTAGACTTCCTGAACCAGATAGGAAAGAATCGCGGCTTGATAACCAGAACCCGTGCCCACTTCAAGCACCTTATGTTGGGGCTCGACCTGAAGCATTTCTGTCATATAGGCCACGATGTAGGGTTGGGAGATGGTCTGACCATACCCAATGGAAAGGGGATAATCGTTATATGCGTGGGAAACATCCTTCTGTCGCACAAAAAGGTGCCGGGGAACAGTCCGCATGGCGTCTAGCACTCTCTTGTCGCGAACGGGCGTGCGGTAATCGGGTGGATCTGATATCTGCTTCTTCACCATCGCCTCTCGAAGGCGAAGATACCGCGCCTCTTTTTCGCCAGCTTGGACGCCCAGATCAAAGACGAAGCTCTGGATCACAAGCATTATCAAAGATAAGCACACGGAAGCGAACAGGGTCATGATACTTTTCGCCATCCCAGGACTCCTTTTTGTTGTCCGCCCGATTTCACAGTCCCAAAGAATACAAGTTTCTATAATAATTTAAATAGGTTGTCAATTGCCCATTTAAATCACCATATCTGGAGATAAAGTCCTGAAATGACCGTGTAATAATGTCATTGCTCGCCCGGTTAAATAGAAGCCGAATGATGAGCTACATGTCTTCAGCCCTGCTATTCGTTCTTCTGAAGACAGATAATCATTTCGCATGTATTTAACTGGGCGAGGCAGGCGGGAACGACCGAAGCCGTTCGCCTTGAGCTCACGGCGGAAAGGCTCACGGCCGAGAGGCAATCTCATGGAGCATTAGAAATTTGGAAACAGCGAGATTGCCGCGCTCCCTTCGGGGAGTTTACCCTGAGGTACTCGAAGGGCTCGCAATGACAAAAAAGAATCGTGACACAGTTCTGAAGGGGGAAGTTCGGATCGGCAGGTAAAAAGAGGTGGGAGA
>DAOVAK010000696.1 GCA_030671095.1 Deltaproteobacteria bacterium
TTATATGCGGTTCCTACACCGCTTTGGTTATGGTTTCCATGATCTTTCCTGCATACGAAGTCCTTCGATTCATAAGTTCGATGACGAACTTATTCAGACTTCGGCTGAGCACAGTCGAAGCCCTCAGGACTTAGTGCTGCCCTCGGCCATGAGCTCGGGCCGAATGGAGTGAGGAGAGAGTTTCGTCACGCTCTTAAGAATACGTCACCGTATTTGCGAACCGAAGCACTAAGCGACACTAGTACGAAATTCTGATCCTGTCCAGCCCTTATACAATCAGACCTAAGATTGCATTTCCTTCCTACACCCTGCTAAACCTATCCCCTTTTAGCGCTACCACGCCCTGCCCCACAAGTCTTTCCAGGTGCTTCTTCATGTGTCCCCGCTCACCCAATTCATAAAAGACTCTGGGTTCCCGTGGCTTCCCATAGACGATCCAGGCCTCTACAATATCTTCCATGGTCCGGGGCTCTTCCAGGAAATCTATAAGCTTGCCTTCCCTCTCAGCAATAACACCCAGGTATTCGTCCCAAATCCTTCCTGGCTCCTCCTCAAACACGCCGGTCTCGTGGGATGTGAGCCACATTCTTGAAGGGATATGCCGCAAGTGTTCCACCGAGTCGATGGTCCCCTGGATGCTTGATTGTACGTCTCCGTACCATGGCCCAAACTTGCCCAGGTCATAATCGCCCAGGAAGAGAATATCTGGCCCCTTGAAAAAAAAGGAAAGGTGACCGGGCGTATGACCAGGGGTGCTGATCACCTCCACCGTAACCGTCCCAAGATCTATCACCTCTCCTCCCATGAGGAAGCGGGTCGCCTGGCGTGGCCGGAAGTGGAATTGATTTACGAAGATGGGGCGCCAGTGGTCCCGAGTATCATCATCAATCCCGTAGGCATCCATAAGGACTTCAAGATCTGAAAGGGGTGCGGCATCCGCCTCTGAGATACGCAGGGGAAGACCATCGAATAGATCCAGATGCATGAAATGGTCTTCATGCCAGTGGCTGAGCCAAACCGTTTTGACCCCAGGACTTTCACGCAACTGAACGAGCCTTTCTCTGTCAGAGGCAGGATCAATCAAGACCCCTGCGCCTTCGATGTAAATGGAATGGCAGAACGGATATTTGCCTCGGTTTTCACCGGGAATGAACCATACAGGCCCAAAATGCCTTTCTTCCTTGCTCATCTCGCCGTCTGATTGATAAGGGATAGAATAATGTTTGGAAAACGGAGACTGATCAGAGGTCCCGATTTAGTCGGCTACTATAGGTAGAAATGCGCTCCTGTGTCAAGGAGGCGGGAGTCAACGAGAAAGGCAAAGCGATTAGCTTTGCCTTCCTGAAACATCCTGTAAGTGAAGCTCCCCGCGCCAAGGCGTGGGGCATCTGTGGCGAAGCCAAGCGGAACTCCGCCGAAGCATAGCAGCCGCCTTCGCCACCCAGGCTCCGCGGGAGGCTCCGCCGCGGCGAGAGGCTTCGGCGCGGTCGCCTAATAGCTCACCACATTTGTCGCCGATAGGGCCTCTGAGACCAGGCTAGCCCCAGCGATGACCTCAGCCTCGGGTACCAGGTCCTCGGGCTTGATCTTGCGCGCCTGGATGCAGGGCGAACAGACCATGAGCTTGCCTCCAGCCTCAAAGAAGGTCTCCTGCAACTCCATGAGAGGCGGAAATCCTGCAGCATGTACGTGGTCTGCGTAGCCCTTCAGGGCCAGATAAACCCCGGTGACCTGCAAGATAATGCTCACGTCCACATCCATTGCCAGCGCCGCGCTTCCCATGACAAAGGGGATCGTGGCCTTGTCCGGACTCTCCTCAGCGTGAGTGGCAATAATTACAAGTTTGTCAGGTTTGTCACTCATATTAGATTCTCCTTTCGATCATGATCTTAACACTCATCACGCCCTCATTTTCGAACTGTCTATTTTCTTGCTTCAATTTACCCAAAACAGCCTTGAGCAGAAATGGGTAAGATTAAAGGAAATTTTTCTCTTCAGAGTGACGCGAGTTCTTCCTCGTATTTTTTCACCCATCCATCAGCCCCGCACTCTTTGAAGATTTCTATTGCCCTGTTAAGGTTTCCCTTAGCTTTTGACAGCTCTCCTTTTCTCTTAAAGAGTTCAGCATAAAGAGCATAATCTTGGCCTAGAAAAAACATGAAGCCATTGCTTTTATCCGTTTCAATAGCTTTATTAATCCAATCTTCAGCTTTGTTCATGTATC
>DAOVAK010000141.1 GCA_030671095.1 Deltaproteobacteria bacterium
TTTGATACAACTGGTGCAGACCCTCATTCTTCTGGTCTGGCCGTTTTTGACAGTTCTCACTTTTTGAAGATTTGGATACCAGCGTTTCTTGGTCTTATTATGAGCATGGCTCACATTGTATCCCACCTGTGGTCTTTTACCACAAATTTCACATACCCTTGCCATAAATAAGTTCCTCCCGCAACCTGCCCGCCATCTAGCAGGCGGGTTAAGTTACGATATCACAAGTTGTAGAATTTCCGAGACGTTAAACCAGAACCCCCCATTTAACCCTTATTTCAGGAAATGGCAACTGTTTTTCAGGAAATCTAGAATTATTCTGAAATCGGGGGGCAGGGGACCCGTTAATTTTCCTTCGTTAATTCATGCCGACAAAATGGGCAAACCACCCAGTCTGCCTGAACAATGCGCTCACATTCCGTGCAGGTGGGAACCATAGGTTTGTTACAAAAGGGGCAATCTCTGAAATCTAGGCTGACCCCTTTTCCGCAATGAGGACAGATAGAGGTTAACTCCTCCTTCTCCTGAACCGCTTTCAAGACCTCATCTATGGTCGTGATTCCCAACTCCATCTTCTTTAGGCCACTGATTCCCAGGGTCGTCATACCTGTGGCCATGGCAGCATCCCTAATTTCATCAGATGATGCCCCAGACTGTACCAGGTCCCTGACCTTTCGGCCCATGATCATGACCTCCCCAAGCACAGTCCTCCCCTTGTAACCCGTGTTGTTGCAGTTGGAACAGCCTGCCCCCCTGTAAAATTTGAAGGGGAGATCGTCTTTATTGAGGTTCAGGCGGTCGAGCGGCTCTGGTTTTGGGACATATTCCTCCTTGCATTCAGGGCATATGGTCCTTACCAATCGCTGGGCGATGACACCTACGACAGAGGATGCGATGAGGTAGGGTGGCATTCCAATATCAACAAGGCGCGTCACCGCCGATGGGGCATCACTGGTATGCAGTGTGGACAAAACCAGATGCCCGGTCAGGGAGGACTGAAGGGCAATTTCAGCCGTGTCCACATCCCTTATTTCCCCGATCATGATCACATTCGGATCTTGCCTCAGAATTGAACGGAGGACATAGGGAAAGGTCAGACCCACCTTCTCGTTTATCTGCACCTGGTTGATTCCTGCCAATTCATATTCCACCGGGTCCTCGACCGTGACAATATTGACTTCGTCAGACCTGACCTGTCGCATACACGCGTAGAGGGTTGATGTTTTTCCGCTCCCAGTGGGCCCTGTGATCAGAATCATTCCTTGAGGTTGATAGATAAATTTCTGGATGGTTTCCAGGTTGCTATCGCTGAAACCGAGATCATTTAAAGAGAGGAAAGTGGCCTCCTTGTTCAAGATCCTTATAACGGCCTTTTCACCATAATAGGTGGGGAGAGTAGAGACCCGAAGGTCTACGGCGATATTTTTAGCCCTCACTCTTATCCTCCCGTCTTGAGGAAGCCTTCTCTCCGATATATCCATGGCCCCTAAGACCTTAATCCGCGAAATAATGATGGGCTGGGTCCATTTGGGGAGTTTAATAGAGTCTTGCAACACCCCGTCCACGCGATTTCTAACCCTGACCTGATTTTCTTGTGCCTCAATGTGAACATCACTGGCACCCTTCTTAATGGCATTCTTAATGATGAGGTCCACCATCTTCACAAAGGGTGAGTCATGACCCAGTTCAAGGGGTTCATCTTCTTCCTCTTCCTCTTCCACCTCCCCTTCCGGCAAGAACTCCATCAATTCTTCGCCGCCAAACTCGTTCGCCACTTCCCCGATGGTTTTTTCAGGATGGTAATGCTCTTGAAGGGCGGCCACAATTTGACTGGGGGTAGAAATTGCCGGCTGAATGCTATATCCCGTAATAAACTGCAGGTCCTTGATCATATTCAGGTCAAGGGGATCGCCCATGGCCACATCAAGTATATTCTCTTTCAAGGCTACGGGAATGCAGACAAACTTGCGAGAAACCTCCTCTGGGATCGCTTCCACCACCTCAGACTGGAGCTCATACCCATTGAGATCGATGAAAGGGATCTTCAGTTGCATGGCCAGGGCGAAGGCCATCTCATCCTCGGAAATGATTTCCATCTCCATCAATATCTGCCCCAGTCTTTTGCCCGTCTGTCTCTGAATATTGAGGGCCTCAGTGAGTTTCTCGGGTGGTAAAAGACCGGTTTCAACCAACAAGTCCCCTAATTTGCGTCTGGAGGCGGCATTCTTTTTTTGTTTATTCTTATTGGTCTTTTTCAGTTTTGCGTCTCGTATGTTCGGTATTTCCATCTCTGCTCCACTGTTCCCTGCTTTTTATCCCGTGGACCTGCGTGGCTCCAGGACTCGCACCTCTGCAGCAGGAACCCTCACCCTGCTGGGAAGTCAGAATTCAATTTGAAGGCCCCCCTGCAAGGCTACCCCAAAAAGGCTTATATCTCCTTTCTGAATTTTAACTACCCGTTAACTTTAATATTTTTTGGCTATATTTTCAAGTAAAATCATAGACTCCCGCTAAATTCCCCTATGCTATTACAAATCCTCCCATGAAGACATCAACCCCGCAACCGGGGCAACGAAAAACAGGTTAAGACGTTCGGAACCACCAGCTCGACTGGTTTCTTCAGGATAGCGTCACATGATATCACCTTTCGGAGACCAGCATTGCCTCCGAATAGAAAACATCAAATGCCGACACTTTTGAACGTTACCAAAGGCTTATTGGATTCGGAATTTTTTTGACATTAAGTCGCTGTAGATTTAAGATATCTAAGCTTCTAAGATAACGATGGAATTCGTTCAATTGTTTGGTTCTTGGGCGAATCTCCGAACGGCTGCGTTACGCATCCCGTCAGAAGGATTTTGGAACAGACCTTGCGTTTTTCGGGACGATGGAAAATGTCCAAGGATCAGCAATAGAGGAGAATGAAAAAAATATCCATCAAAAGAGAAGACATCCTTGTCGGTACCCTCGTGGCGCTTCTCTTCATCTTGCCCCTTCTCTTTCAATTTTCCTTAGCAATTTTTGAGTCCCTTGAAAGGGTCATCTATGGCGTTGAGATGCGTCTGGATGCACCGCGCAACGTGGGTCGGAACAGGATTGCCATCGTAAGTATTGACAATAAGAGTATCCAACAATTGGGTCCCTGGCCTTGGCCCAGACGCGTTATTGCCGATATGATCACCATCCTAAAGAATAATGGGGCCAAGCTGATCGGCCTGGACATACTCTTCAGCAATAGGGAGCAAAATCAAGGATTAACGGAGGTGAGGGATCTCCGCCAAGCCATTTTACGCCGAGGCGAGCCAAACAAGAAAGATGCCTGGATATTGAATAGGTTAGAAGAAATTGAAAAAAGCCTGGACAACGATAAAATCCTTTCCCATTCTGTCAAAGAGAGCGGGAATATCATCTTGCCTGTTCTGGGCAGTTATGGTGGATACGACACAGAACTGGTTCTTACCCAGGACTCTTTTCTGGCGAGAAATGCCCTAAGATTGCCAGCGGTTAGGGCCGAATTCAAGCATATTGCCTCTGTCAACCAATTGACAACCCCCTTTGTGGAGCTCTCAGAGAATAGCCTCGGTCTCGGGCATATAAATTCTCCGCCCCTTGAGTTCCTGAAAGGCCAAGTCCACCTTCTTTTTGTCAATTTTAGGGGCTATATCATACCCTCCATGGCCTTTCGAATGGCCGCTGACTACTTGGATAAGAGGCCTGAGCAGGTCCTCTCCCAAGGCAAAAGGATCCAGCTCACAGCACCCATTATAACCACTCCGAAGGGGGAAATTTTCATAAAATTCAAAGGCGCAAGACGATCATATCCCTACTATTCTTTCATTGATATCCTGAAGGTGAAGAAGGTACCTTCTGTGTTTAGTAATAAGATTGTGCTCATCGGCTATACGGCAGAGGGGGCTCCCACGATAAATACCCCTGTTGACCCCGAAATGCCTCGCGTTGAATTGACAGCCAATATCATAGACGATCTGATAAACGGCCGATACCTCCGGCGCCCTGATTTCATGAAATATGTGGAGAGCTTCATCCTTCTTCTATTATGCCTGTTCGCCTCAATAGTCCAACCCCGCCTAAGCTTCGTAAATCGCACGGGTGCTACCGTGGGATTACTTTTTCTTGTGCTTATGATCGGTATCCTCTCGTTCACGGTACTTAACGTATGGCTTAAGACCCTCTATATAGGTCTCTCCCTGATCACCATCTATGTGGTGACCTCCGTAAGAGAGCTTTTTTTGAGGCAGAAGCAGCTGGGTCTCAGGGAGAGTATAGAGACCAATAGAATGTTGGGCCTCAGCTTTCAGAGCCAGGGATTGCTGGATCTGGCCTTTGAAAAATTTCGAAAAATTCCCCTGGATGATGCCATGAAAGATGTCATTTACAACCTGGGCCTCGATTACGAGCGGAAAAGGATGATAAACAAGGCCATCTCCGTGTATGAATATATAACCCAAAAAGATCCACATCTTAGGGACTTAAATGAGCGTATACCCAAATTAAAGAAGGTCATTGGCTCTCTGGCTCTGGGCGGATTTGAGGGGAAAAAGGAAGATAAAATAGTGGTCTCAGATGACCTGGAGATTAGACCCACTGTGGGAAGATACGAGGTCATTGAGGAACTGGGGCAGGGAGCGATGGGAATCGTCTACAAGGCAAACGATCCTAAGATAAACCGTCTCTTAGCCATCAAGACCATCCGATTTTCCGACGAATTCGAAGAAGATCGTCTCCAGGAAATAAAAGATCGCTTTTTTAGGGAAGCCCAGATTGCAGGGAAGCTCTCGCATCCCTCTATTGTCGCCGTCTATGACGTGGGGGAAGATTTCGATCTCAGTTACTTGGCCATGGAGTTCTTAAATGGAGAGAACCTGCAAAAATACTGTCGAAAAGGATCCCTCCTTCCCCTGAGAAAAATCCTCTATATCTTGGCGGAGACGGCCAAGGCCTTAGATTATGCCCATGCACAAGGGGTCATCCACAGAGACATTAAACCGGCCAACATCATGCTTCTAAAAGATGGAAAGGTAAAGGTCACGGATTTCGGAATTGCCAAGGCGGTTTCAGATTCCCAAACCAAGAGCGGAATTGTGCTGGGAACGCCAAATTATATGTCTCCAGAGCAAATTAATGGACAGGAACTGGATGGTCGCTCAGACATCTTTTCCGTCGGGGTGGTTTTCTATGAACTGCTAACCGGACAGTTGCCCTTTCATGGAAAGACTTTGGCCAACCTTTTCTATCAAATCACACAAGGGCGACATCCATCTCCGCGCCAAATTAATCCTAAAGTTCCCAAACCATGTGAACAAATGATTGACAAGGCTCTGGCAAAAAACCCGAATCAAAGATTTCGAAGCGCCGGAGAGTTCGCCAAGTACTTAAGGGTCCTGATCGCCAAAATGGATCAGCTAAAAGTTGGGAATGGGAAAGCATAGCCCACCAAACTTGGCTCCGCTTCGCTGCGCTAACCGTACCTCTCCTTAAGTCCCTTCTTGAAAATCTTCCCTGATCCAGTTTTGGGCAGCTCGGACACAAAATCAATAGATTTCGGGGCCTTGTACCTGGCCATATGCTGTTTGCAATACTGTATGATTTCTTCTTCTGTCGCCGTTTCCCCGGGCTTTAGGACCAAGACTGCCTTCACCGCTTCACCCCATTTGGGGTCGGCCACTCCAATCACGGCTGCCTCCAGTACAGAAGGGTGGGTATACAGGATGTTCTCCACTTCCACTGAGTAGACGTTCTCTCCACCCGTGATAATCATGTCCTTTTTGCGGTCAACAATATTTACATACCCTTCCTTATCCATCACAGCCATATCACCCGTATAAAGCCAGCCATCCCTCAGGGCTTTTTCCGTCTCCTCAGGCCTGTTCCAGTAGCCCCTGGTCACGATATCTCCCTTTACAACGATCTCCCCCACCTCTTCATCATTTGGTGTCACTTCCGTACCGTCCTCCCTGACCACTTTGAGCAGGACACCGATGAAGGGCCGGCCTGTTTTGGCTTTATAGAGGAACTGCTCCTCATCGGAAAGATGGGCCAGATTTTCTTTGAGAATGGAAACGGTAAGGTAGGGGCTCGTCTCTGTCATTCCATAGGTCTGAATATAATCGCACTTAAAGGTCTCCATGATCTTTTTTACCACCTCAGGCGCGATGGGAGCTCCGCCGCTCAAGATAGCCCTCAGACTGGAGAAATCATGGGTTTCCACCCCTGGCGTATTGACGAGCATGTTCAACATGGTGGGAATCATGTTGGTGATGGTGACCTGTTCCTGCTGTATGGCCGAAAGGACCGAGGGAGGATCAAAATCAGCTGCGAGAACATGCTTTCCCCCCACCCAAGTGATGGCAAAGGTGGCCCATGCATCCGCCAGATGAAAAAGAGGCGCCACATGGATCCAATTGTCATAGTCACCCAATTTCAATTCGGCAACGGCCGCAAGGGCATGAACGCAGACATTTTTGTGGGAGAGCATCACCCCCTTGGGACGACCTGTGGTTCCGCTCGTATAATAAAGGTGGACCACATCATCGTCAGATATGTCGGGCAGGGGTGGTGCGAGTGCTTTCTCATCTCTTAGGACATCCTCATAATGCACCGAGTCAAATGGGGCGGATATTTCCACAGCAGAGCCTGTCCAGACCACCTGATTCATGTCTATTCTCATCTCCGCGAGGGATTCTACGCTCTCCACAAAACGGTCTGATGCAATCAAGAGGCTGGCCCCCGAATCCTGTAAGATAAAGGCCAGTTCCTTGGGTGAGAGCCTAAAATTAAGTGGATTGAGGATGGCTCCCAGTTGGGCGGTGGCAAAGTAGCTCTCCAAAAACTCGTGGCTGTTTTGATGTATTATAGCCACGCAGTCTCCCTGCCCCACCCCCTTGGAGCGCAAAAAATTGGCAAGACGATAGACACGCTCAGCGAATTGTTTGTAAGTGAATCTGGCCTTGCCACAGACCACAGCCTCTTTATCGGCATAGAGACTCAAAGCCTTCTCAAGGATGAACGGAATGTTCATGGTCTAAT